>CACDPP010000007.1 GCA_902554705.1 Paracoccaceae bacterium | reverse complement strand
AGTACTCTTTAGAGGAAGCTAAAGCGGTACGTGAAAGCGTTGGTTTAATTGATGCGACGGCATTTACAAAGCACATAGTTAAAGGCCCAGGTGCAACAAACTTTTTAGATTGGTTTACGTGTAATAAACTTCCTAAAATTGGACGCATAAATTTAACATATGCGTTGACCGATCACGGCACGACGCGGACCGAGTATACTATAGTAAGGCAAGGTGGGGATAGTTATTATTTAGTATCAGCAGGAGCTTGGAGTTCTTATGACGGTGATTATCTAAGAAAAGCTGCTGAAGATAAAGTGAAAGAGTTTGGTTATATTGAAATTCAGGATGTTACTTCCCAATGGGGCGTTTTTGCAATCGCAGGTCCAAAATCGCGAGATTTTTTAAAGTCTTTAGTAAACGAAGCTGATGTTGAAAGTATTCTTTCAAACAAAAGATTTCCGTGGCTTTCATCAAAAACGATCGAAATCGGAATGTGCCCGGTGAATGCGATTAGAGTTGCCTACACCGGTGAATTAGGATGGGAGCTTCACCATCCCATTGAAATGCAGAACTATTTATGGGATCGATTGCTTTTAGCCGGACCCGAATATGGCTTAAAACTGGTTGGTGCACGTGCACAGAATTGGTTGCGGCAGGAAAAATCATATCGTGCATTTGGTACTGAGTTAGGTAGAGATGCAACGCCCTTAGAAGCTGATTTATCAAGATTTATCGATTTAGAGAAAGAATTTCTTGGAAAAGAAAGAATGGAAAAAACTGGTGTGAGGGCAAAATGTGTCACCCTCTTGATAGATGGACCAAATCATGCCGATCCATGGGGTAGAGAGGCTTTGTATTTAGAGAATGGTACGAAAGTTGGGCGCTTAACTTCAGGCGGTTACTCAGTGGTTTTCAATAAATCAATTGGCATGGGTTATATCAGGCCAGACCTTGCTCAGGAAGGTCAAAAACTCAAAGTCAAAATGTTAAACTCTTTATGGGATGCGGAAGTTACCTGTGACAGTCCATACGACCCCAAAAATGAGGCTATTAGAAAAGACGGTTAGTCTATTAATTGAATAATTTGATTTAGCTGGAAGCTATTGCTGCTTTGCACTACTAAGTGCAGTGAGTTTTAGATTTAGCAAGGGGTGTTTTGGATGTCACAAACGATTTCTAGTTTTTTGTCTGAGCACTTATCTGCTTCTAAAGCAATCGGTGCTTTAAACAAAGAGTGGCTTACATATGGCGCATTGCGAGAGCTAACGCAAAAGGTAAATACTACCTTACGTAGAAGTGGTATATCAAAAAAGGATCGCGTTGCAATTGTGCTTCCCAACGGCCCTACCATGGCCAGCGCTTTCGCGACGATTGCTCAGTGTGCAACTACAGCGCCGTTAAACCCAAATTATCGTGAGGATGAATTTAGTTTCTATTTAGACGATCTAAAAGCTAAAGCAATTGTTGTAAATGAGGGTTATGATGGTCCCGCTGCAGCGGCAGCGGAGCGTTTAGATATCAAAATTATGCGTCTTTTAGAAAGTGACCGAATAGCAGGATTATTTTCTTTATTGGGCGACGAAAATGAAGAGTTGCTCGAAGATGAAGAAGTAAGTGAAAATGATGTTGCCTTAATCCTTCACACATCTGGAACGACTTCTAGGCCTAAGATAGTGCCTTTGTTACAATCAAATATAGCTGCATCAGCGTCAAATATTGCACAATCTTTATCCCTATCCTCCTCAGACAGGTGTTTAAATGTTATGCCGCTTTTCCACATTCATGGGCTTGTTGCTGCAGTTTCAGCCTCATTTTCTGTTGGAGCCTCGATTTGGTGTTCATCAGGCTTCAATGCTCTTTCTTTCTTTTCTAATCTAGATGAGGCCAAACCAACTTGGTACACTGCTGTTCCTACGATGCATCAGGCTATATTATCTCGGTCAGGACGTAATTCTGAGATCATAAAAAATAATCCGCTTAGATTTTTGAGATCTTCCTCTGCAAGTTTACCTGCACAAGTTATGCGTGAATTGGAAGAAAGCTTTAGTGCTCCAGTAATTGAGGCTTACGGAATGACAGAAGCAACGCATCAAATGTGTTGTAATTTGTTAGATAAACAGAAGCCTGGTTCTGTTGGTAAACCCGCTGGTCCCTATGTTAGGATCGCGCACGAAGCTGATGACTATCTAGTTGATGGCATAGGTGAGGTTGTAATTTCAGGTAACAATGTAACGCCTGGTTATGAAAACAATATGGATGCTAATGAAAAAAGTTTTTTCGAAATTAAAGGAGACCGTTGGTTTCGTACTGGTGACCAAGGTGCTTTTGATGAAGATGGGTTCCTTTATTTGACTGGACGACTAAAGGAAATAATCAACAGAGGTGGAGAAAAAATTTCACCATTAGAGGTAGATAGTATTTTATTGAGCCATCCTGAAATTAATCAAGTTGTTACGTTTGCGTTACCCCATCCCAAGCTTGGAGAAGAGGTTGCTGCAGCTGTTGTTCTATCGAATGGCAGTAAATGTGATGATAAGGATATAAAAAGCTTTGCTAAGGAGAGGATGGCTGATTTCAAAGTGCCACGTCATGTTGTAATTTTGGATGAAATCCCAAAAGGCGCCACAGGTAAAATGCAAAGGATTGGCATGGCTGAAAAGCTTGGCCTGTTATAAGGAAAAATTATGAAAATTTGTATTTTTGGAGCGGGTGCAATTGGTGGCTACATGGGCGTTAAATTGGCACAAGTGGGCGCTGATGTCAGTTTGGTTGCACGTGGGCCACATTTAGAAGCAATGAAAAAAAATGGACTGCGGCTGATCGAAGAAGAGAATGACATTACAGTTCCAGTCATGGCTTCTGAAAATCCGGAGGATTTAGGAATTCAAGATTATGTGATTATCACATTAAAGGCACACTCGGTACCATTAATAGTCAACAAAATGGAACCTCTGATAAATGAGAAAACTACTATAGTGTCTGGTGTGAACGGCATTCCTTGGTGGTATTTTCATAAAGTTGGTGGCGAGTTTGAAGGTACAAGAGTAAATTCAGTTGATCCAGGAAATGTTCAGTGGGAAGCTTTTGGTCCTGATAAAGTTTTAGGCTGTGTTGTTTATCCAGCAGCGGAAGTGATAGAACCTGGCGTCATAAAGCATATAGAGGGAAATCGTTTTTCTTTGGGTGAGCCAGATGGTTCAAAGTCCGATCGAGCTTTAAAGCTCTCTAAAGCATTGACCGCAGCAGGTATTAAAGCACCCGTTCGCCCTAAATTAAGGGATGAAATCTGGGTAAAATTGTGGGGAAATCTTTCGTTTAACCCTATTTCTGCCCTAACTCATGCAACGTTAGATGTTTTATGTACAGATATAGGCACTAGGGATGTGGCTAGAAAAATGATGGTTGAAGCGCAATTAATAGCAGAAAAGCTTGGTGTCAAATTTCCTATCGATGTTGAAAGAAGAATAGATGGAGGCGCTGCGGTAGGCGCTCATAGAACATCTATGTTGCAAGATCTTGATAAAGGTCGTCCAATGGAAATAGATGCACTTATAACCTCAGTTCAAGAATTAGGTAGCATAACAAAAACACCAACTCCAACTATAGATGTAGTACTTAGTTTGATAAAATTACGAGCAAGATCAGCAAAACTGTAAAGTGAATTTATTATCTAAAAAACATATGCATCCATAGAAAAGCCCCAAGACATTCGCTTTGGGGCTTTTGAACTAATGAGTTTGGATTTTAATCTTTATCGCTACTTTTATCTTTTTTATCTTCTTTTATTTCTTCACCAGTCTCTTGGTCTACTACTTTCATAGACAACCGTACTTTGCCCCGGTCATCAAAGCCGAGTAGTTTTACTTTAACTTCCTGACCTTCCTTCAGTACATCAGATGGGTGATTTATGCGGCGATTTTCTATCTGGCTAACATGCACCAAGCCATCTCTTTTGCCAAAGAAATTGACGAAGGCGCCAAAATCAACAACTTTAACAACTTTTCCAGTATATATTTCGTTTACTTCTGGCTCAGCTACAATGGAATGAATCATATCGTATGCACTCTTTATCGCGTCTGCGTCATTGGAAGCAATTTTGATTTGCCCATCGTCATTTATATCGACTTTAGCGCCAGATGTTTCAACTATTTCTCTAATTACCTTTCCTCCCGATCCAATTACCTCTCGGATTTTATCAGTAGGAATTTGCATAGTTTCAATTTTTGGAGCATGAACTGAGAAAGAGCCAGCCTCAGAAATGGACTTAGACATCTCACCGAGGATGTGCATTCGGCCATCTTTAGCCTGGGCAAGAGCATTCCTCATAATTTCTGAAGTAATTCCAGCAACTTTGATATCCATTTGAAGAGAAGTGATCCCATTTTCAGTTCCAGCAACTTTAAAATCCATATCGCCGAGGTGATCTTCATCGCCTAGAATATCTGTCAAAATTGCGTATGAACCCTCATCCTCCAAAATCAAACCCATCGCAACGCCAGCGACTGGGGCTTTGAGTGGAACACCGGCATCCATCATTGAAAGAGAACCTCCACAGACAGACGCCATGGACGAAGACCCGTTTGACTCGGTGATTTCAGATACTACGCGGATAGTATAAGGAAAATCTGTAGCAGGGGGTAAAACTGCTTGCAAAGCTCTCCAAGCTAATTTTCCATGACCTACTTCTCTTCGGCCGGGTGGTCCTACTCTGCCAACTTCTCCCACTGAATATGGTGGGAAGTTATAGTGAAGTAGAAAATTAGAACGAGAATTACCATGTAACGCATCAATTATTTGTTCATCGTCCCCTGTACCCAGTGTTGTTACTACAAGCCCTTGGGTTTCGCCTCTTGTAAAAAGCGCAGATCCATGTGTCCTTGGAAGTAAACCTGTTTCACAAACGATATCTCGAACTTCAGTGGTTTTCCTCCCATCAATGCGTTTGCCAGTTTTGACAACGTCGCCCCGCAGAATTGAAGCTTCAAGCTTCTTCATCGCTGATCCTAAATTGGGATCTTCTAATTGTTCCTCACTGAGACTGTTTTTGATATCGTCCCTGGCTTGTGTAACTGCCGAAACTCTCTCTTGCTTATCCTTTAAAGCAAAGGCTTTTCGCATATTTTTCTCGCCTGCCTTTTTAATAGAAGAATAAAGATCCGAATAATCTGGAGCTTTGAAATCGAAAGGTTCATTCGCTGCATCTTCAGCCAGCCCAATTATAAGGTCTATAACGGGCTGGATTTGCTCATGAGCAAAATTTACAGCCCCCAAAATTTCATCTTCAGTTAACTCATAGGCCTCAGACTCTACCATCATAACAGCGTCTTTTGTTCCAGCTACGACTAAATCTAGTCGTTGCTCTGGGTTTGTCCTAAGTTGATCCATGTCTTCAACTTCAGGATTTAAAATATACTCACCGTCGACGTAACCCACTCTTGCAGCTCCGACTGGCCCCATAAATGGAACTCCAGAGATAGTCAAAGCAGCTGATGCTGCAATGAGTGCTACAATGTCTGGGTCGTTCACTAAATCATGAGATAAGACGGTACACATTACCAGTACTTCATGTTTGAACCCATCTACAAATAGTGGACGCATAGGTCGATCGATTAACCGTGCAGTAAGGGTCTCTTTTTCAGTGGGGCGTGCCTCCCGCTTAAAAAATCCGCCGGGTATCTTCCCTGCAGCATAATATTTTTCTTGATAATGTACTGTTAGTGGAAAGAAGTCCTGTCCTTCTTTCATTTCTTTGGCAAAAGTCACGTTTGCCATTACTGAAGTTTCACCCAAAGTTGCAATCACTGTACCGTCCGCTTGGCGGGCTACTTTTCCGGTCTCGAGGGTGAGTGTTTCTTCACCCCATTTCATAGTTTTCTTAAATTCTTTAAACATCTTTACTTCCTAAAATGGCCGAAAGGCCTTTGACGTAGAGGGCGGATTCCCTCTGACCCTATATCTTATATTTCGGGCGCTGGGTCTGGGCGCCAGATTTCAGATGAGTGGCAATTATATTAGTTTTATCGAAAAGGGAATGCTTTATTCAAATGCAGCGGTTGCAAATAAAAAAATCGAATAATTTATTAAAGTATTTTTTATTTTTACCGCCGTATTCCGAGTTTTTTAATCACAGTTTGATAACGCGCCTCTTCCTTACCTTTAAGATAGTCTAGAAGTTTTCTTCTTTGGGCCACCATTTTTAAAAGGCCTCTGCGACCATGGTTATCTTTGTGATGCTCTTTGAAATGTTCCGTCAAAGTGTTTATTCTTGAGGTTAAAATTGCAATTTGGACTTCAGGTGACCCTGTATCGCCTTTTTTGGTTGCAAAATCACTTATGACCTTGGCTTTTTCTTCAGCGCTTATCGACATCTTATTCTCCTTTTAGGTCAAATTTAATAGCTTAGGCCGGGATGACGTCCAGCGAAGCTCCTTAAGGCATTAATGAGACCACGCGCTTATCTCATTTTTTTTTAATTGGAAAGTGCAAATAAAAAAAACATTTCGTTTTTGTCAGTCTGTTTCCAAAACCAAATAATCAATTAGGTTAGATTATTATTGTTTACCAACCATTTTGTCGGGGAAATATCATATGAGATATAAAGAGGGTGTTTGGGTTGAGCAACTTTAGAAATACCCAAGTGGAAAATGGGTTTGCCACATTTCTTCATTAATTCTATTACGTACTTGCCTCTGTCCAAATGTAAGCCATGGTTGCCCCACGCGGCAATAGTGCAATCTGCCCAGTGGCATCCATCAAGGATAGACTGATCATTCTGCAAGCCCACAGGGTCTTTCGCACATTTCATTTTTTTTGGGTCTGTATCTCTCCATGCAAAGATATTGGTTACCCTGAAGGATCCAAAATTTAAAATGCGCGCTCTTCGCTCACAGCGTTCAACTGTTGGGTCGTTTTGAATTTCAGTTGCCGTGGAGGGATTAAGCATTACGAAATGTAATTTTTTCCCCTCCTCATTCCAAATGCGAGTAAGACTATATCTATACTTTTCACAACTTGAATAGACAGCTTTGGAATGTGTATCTTCATTTTTATAATATTTTGTAACTAATTTTGAATTTTTCATGATTTGAATACAATTTAATTTTCAATATTGAGCACACGTGATGGATAAAATTGACTGTCTCTTACAGTTCCCAGAGCTAATGCTTTTCCATTAAATTCAATCCAGCATTTTTCGTCTGCCTCAATCTTCTTTGCGCTTACGGTAATGGATCTTCCATTTGCTATATGAACAACGTCATTCTTGCTACATGTTATAAAAGGTAAGTTTTGCAAACCAACTTCTAAGGGTTGTAAAAGTTTCATCAAGGAAGATAATTTTTGTAAATCTTCAATTTTTTTGAGTGTAATGGAATTTTCTATTTCAAATGGTCCTGCCCATATGCGTCTAAGCCATTTTACATGTGCAAAACATTTTAAGTCTTTGCCAAGATCTCGAGCGATTGATCTCACATATCCACCTTTTCCACAAGTTAATTGAAGTAAAACATGATCATCATCAATTCGCTTTAAAAATTGAAGCTCTTTCACAAAAAGGGAGCGAGACTTTAATTTTAATTGTGTGCCTGAACGGGCTAAATCATAGGCCCGAACTCCATTAACTTTGATTGCTGAATAGTTAGGTGGTATTTGTTCTATTAAGCCTGTATATTTGTGTAAAAGCGTAGAGACCTTATTATCACTCGGGCGCTTGCTGCTTATGTTAATAATTTGGCCGGAAGCGTCATCGGTATCTGTTGCCTCACCTAATTTTATGCAAAAATGATATGATTTTATTTCATCCATGATATACGGAATAGTTTTTGTGGCTTCACCCAAAGCGATTGGCAAAACACCCGTTGCATCTGGATCTAATGTACCGGCATGTCCAACTTTTTTTGCGTTAAAAGCCCGCTTAATTTTACTCACCACACCAGTAGATGTGATGCCGGCAGGTTTGTCTATAATTATCCAACCGTTTATATTATTGCCTTTACGTTTTGAAACCATGGGCGCTCACGTGCCTAATTTTTTCTTTGACATGACAAAATCAATTCTGCCTTATTTTGTCCATACCGGTGTTTATTGAAATGACAGTTACAAACGAAAATGACGAAGCATATGCTAATGCAGTCTTCATAGACAATTCAGAAGAAATAGTTGCGGATTGGATTAAAAAAGCGGAGCGCTTTCGAGCAAAAAAACTTAAGAGTGGAACGGCGAAGATAGATATTGCATATGGTGTATCTAATCGACAAAAATTTGATATTTTTCTACCCAACGTTAAACCTCTTGGTACGGTCATATTTGTTCACGGTGGCTATTGGATCGATTTTGATAAGTCATATTGGTCTCATTTTGCATCTGGTGTTCTAGCTAATGGCTATAGATGTATAATCCCCTCGTATGACCTTTGCCCGACTGTAAAAATTTCCGATATTACCTGCCAAATAAAAGATTTGATATGCTATGTTTTGAAAAATTATGATGGAATGATTTCATTAACTGGCCATTCTGCGGGTGGGCATTTGGTTTCGAGAATGGTTTCAACTGAGCAGTGGAACGGGTCTAAATTAAGGTCTGATTTATTAAAAAGGTTAAACCATGTTGTTGCAATCTCACCAATTGCTGATTTGCGACCTCTTTTAAAAACAAGCATGAATAATAAGTTTAATTTGAATTATGATACTGCTGAAAAAGAAAGCCCGGTTACTCACATAAAAATGACTGTGCCTTTTACAGTACTTGTCGGAGAAAATGAGAGACCTGCTTTTTTATCACAAGCTAATTATCTAAGTCAGGCTTGGTCTTGCTCAAAACTAATAGCTAGGGGAAAACATCATTTTAACGTACTCGATGACCTCGAAAATGAAAGAAGTTGCTTAGTTAATTTATTAACCAAGATAAATTGATAATTTTTTGATCTGTAGTTCGAAAATTTAAAAGGTTTTATTTATTCATTTAGCGCCGCAATTTTTCATGTTCAAAGCGTTGCTTTGCTATTTTCTCATTTTTATCTGAATTGCGCTGGTTTTTTTGCGATTTAGCAACATAATCCAAATGTGCCTCAACTGCTTGCCTTGCGGCTGCGGGGTCACGTTTCTGGATTGCACGGTTAATCACTTCATGCTGGGCCAGCAGCTCTAAGCGAGTAGTTCTCTGTTGGAACATTTTCTGCCTGTTATAAAATACTCCATTCCGAAGCAACTCATACATCGATCGCATCATGTGTAGCATGATAACATTATGACTAGATTCTATTATGGATAAATGAAAATCAGCATCCAATCTAGCTTCATCGGTTGGATCTCGTTTTTGATGAGCTGCTTCCATCTTCTCAAAAATTGCTTGTATAACTTGTAGGTCAGCATTCGAACCATATTTTGCTGTTCGCTCTGCTGCGAGGCCTTCTAAATCCCTACGAAAAGTTATGTAGTCATCTACCGATTCTTCATGACAACTGAAAAGTTCAATCAAAGCAGGTGAAAAAGCGTTACCAAGAACATTAGCAACAAATATTCCAGAGTTTGCTTTTGAAACAAGTAATCCTTTTTTATCCAAATTTGCAATAGCTTCTCTCAAACTAGGCCTCGACACACCAAAACGCTCAGCCAATTCTCTCTCAGATGGAAGACGATCCCCAGGTCTAAGAATTCCTCGTAATATCAACTTCTCTATTTGGAGTGTTACGGAAGAAGACAGTTTTTCTGTGATTATCTTTTGAAAAGGCATAAAAGGTCCAATAAATCTTTCCTTGATATATTATGATAAATCTTTTTTCATGAAAATAGAGTATCCATTTTCAACATAATTTCCAAATGGTTCGCAGTATTCAAATTCAAAACGTTTGTATAAATTCAAAGCACTTTCTAAACCAACGCCTGTTTCAAGCTTAAGAATTCTTAAGTTTAGTTTTTTTGTAGTTAGCAAAATTTCTCGCATTATCAGGCTTGCTATCCCATTTCCTCTTACGCTTGGCTCAACAAAAAACGATTTAAGTTCTCCATATTCATGTTTTACGTCTAGAGCGCCACAGCCGTAATATTTTTTATTTTTCCGTGCTCCAAAAAAGTGAATTTCTGAAGAACATAATTCGCTAATTGAAAGATAAGAATTAGTTTCTTCTGGATAACGATCCTTCATTAGTTGATGACTAGATAGAAGGAGTTTTTTTATATCGGGATGTCTTGGAGAAGCGTATTCTATTGAAATCGTCATTTATTTTTTTCTGGTTTATCAAATTTAAGTAATTGCAACATATTGTGTAAAATAATATAAGATATACGATATGGGGTAGTTATATTTCGTCGCAATAATTAACACTAAGCAGGAATTTACTAAGGAATCGCTCGAATTGCAATTTAGCAAACTACGTTTATCAGGCTTTAAAAGTTTTGTAGATCCTACTGAGCTGGTCATCAAAGACGGTTTGACTGGTGTCGTTGGCCCCAACGGATGTGGGAAATCTAATCTATTAGAGGCTTTAAGATGGGTGATGGGAGAAAACCGTCCAACTGCCATGAGAGGTGGCGGTATGGAAGATGTGATTTTTGCTGGTGCAGCCACAAGGCCCGCGCGGAACTTTGCGGAGGTTTCCCTACATTTGGATAACTCAGAACATTCAGCACCCAGTAGTTTCAATAACGATGATAGTTTAGAGATTGTTCGAAGAATTACCCGCGAGGCAGGTAGTGCCTATAAGAGTAACGGTAAAGATGTAAGGGCTCGCGATGTGCAAATGCTGTTTGCTGACGCTTCAACAGGAGCACATTCCCCAGCATTAGTAAGGCAAGGGCAGATAGCAGAATTAATAAATGCCAAACCAACGAACCGCCGTCGTGTCCTAGAAGAAGCTGCCGGTATATCAGGGCTTTATCAACGTCGTCATGAAGCTGAACTTAAACTAAATGCTGCTGAAACAAATTTAGTACGTGTTGAAGATGTTTTGGAACAATTAGCAAATCAGTTAAGCCAGCTTGCTCGCCAAGCGAAACAAGCGGCAAGATACCGAGTTCTTGGTGAACAATTGCGCGAAATAGAAGGTATGCTATTGTATCGTCGGTGGAAGGATGCAGATGCTGCAAATTTTGATGCTGATAATAAACTGACTGAAAAAACCAAGATTGCATCAGAAGCAGAAGCGATTGTTGCCAAGGCAAGACGAGTTCGAGAAATTGCTAGTGAAAATGTACCTCCACTACGAGAAGAAGCATCCATTATTGGTGCAATGCTTCAGCGTTTAGTAGTCGAGCAGGAAACTTTAGACGAGCAGGGCCGTCAAGCAAAAGAAAGGATTGAAACATTATCTTCTCGTATAGAACAACTTGGTCAAGATATTGATCGTGAGAACAGCCTGAATAAAGATGCTGGAGAGACAATTGATGTTTTATCAAAAGAACAAGATAAGTTAAAAGTTGCACTGAGCTCACATAGTGAAAAACTTGAAAAAGTTGCCCATGATGCTCAGGAGGCATCAGCTGTTTTGAAAGATAGGGAAATAAATCTATCAGAATTAACTGAAGATATGGCACGGTTGGCTGCACGTCACCAGTCATCAGCAAGGTTCATGTCGGATAGTGAAAATGCGTTGAGCAAAAATAACAAAGAAGCCGCTCATATGGAAGTGAAAGTTTCTGAGTCATCAGTTGAGCTGGAAAGAGTAAAAAAACTAGTTGAAAAAGTAAAAACCGAGGAAAAACGTGCAAAAGCCAGTGCACAGAAATGCGAAGAGCAACTGCTGGATTTAGAGGAAAGACGTTCTTATTTGCAAGTTAAGGAGGAGGCTGCAAATTTTGAACGATCAGAGGTAGAAGGAGAAGCTAAGGCTATCCGAGCTGAGTTTGCGGCTTTAGAAAAACTTATTGACAAAAATTCTGACGAAAAGTCGCACATTATTGATGGTGTTCGAGTTGAGTCTGGTTTTGAGAAGGCTTTTGGGGCTGCGTTATCTGATGATTTAAGAGCACCTTTATCCCATAATAAAGATGAAACGGGGTGGGTCCAGTTGAGCGAATACTCTTCCATTAAGAGTGAATTGCCCAATGGTGTAAAATTTCTATCTGACGTGGTTGAAATACCTGCTGTGTTAAATAGAAGACTTAGATATGTTGGATTGGTCGATCGTGATCAAGGCGATAGTTTGCATGAATTTTTGGAACCAGGGCAGCGTCTTGTTAGTTTAGAAGGTGATCTATGGCGTTGGGATGGATATAAAATTTGTTCAAAGGACACGCCATCGGCAGCTACTTTACAAATACAGCAGGTCAATACATTGAAGAGCCTAGGTGCTCAACTAGATATTTTGCAAAAAAATATTGAAGTCACTCGCACTAAACATGAAGAATTAGTTGGCGAACTATCTGCACTGACGGAGCAGGAAAAAATTGCAAGGCAAGCCAGGCGAGATGCCGATCAGGTCGTAAATGAAAAGGTTAAAAAGTTAAATAAAGTAGAATCTGAAGCAAGTTTGATAAAAGCCCAGCTAGAAAACCACCAAATAACGAAGCGCCGTTTTGAGGAAGAGGCGCAGCAATCTAAAAAGCAAGTTGAATTGGCAAAAAAGTCTATTGTTGAACTTGATGATTTAGATGCAATGCGCAAGCAGGTTGAGGATGTTAAGCTGACTGTAGAGGCGGCTCGAGTCACGATGATGACAAAACGTTCGCTCCATGATGAGGTCAGGCGAGACGGAGAAATCCAACTCAAGAGAGCTCAAGAGGTGCAAAAGGAAATAAGTGGTTGGTCTTATCGACTTGAAACAGCCGAAAAAAGAATGGCAGAGCTAATCGATCGTAAGAATAGCTCACAGTGGGAATTAAAAGAGGCATCTAAAACTCCGTCAAAGATTGAAGAGAACAGAAAAAAGCTAATTTCTGCGATTTCGGAAACTGGAAAGAAAAAAGCAGAGACTGATGACGCACTATCGATTGCTGAGACTGAATTAAATAAGGTCTTGAATGAGGAGCGTGAAGCAGAAAGAGTAGCTTCAGAAGCTCGCGAAGATAGGGCAAGGTGTGACGCAAAATCTGAAGCGGCTAGGCAAAATTTACGGTTAGCGGCAGATCGGATAAGGGAAGCTCTGGGATTATCAGTCGAGAATTTGCTTGAGGAATTTGAAATTGACGGTGAAAATTTACCGAATGCAGATAGCTTAGAGGTAAAAGTTGGTCAGATAAAGCGGCAAAGAGAAGCTTTAGGTTCTGTAAACCTTAGAGCGGAAGAAGATGCTAATGAAGTGCAAGAAGAACATGAAAAACTTTTTGCGGAAAAAGCCGATTTAGAGCAAGCAATCAAGACACTTAGAACAGGTATAGCAAGCCTCAATAGTGAAGGTAGAGAAAGACTTCTTACTGCCTTTGAACAAGTAAACTCGAATTTCTCTATGCTTTTTAAACATCTTTTTGGTGGCGGCGAGGCAAATTTAGAGTTTGTAGAAAGTGATGATCCTCTCGAGGCTGGTTTGGAAATTATGTGTCAGCCGCCTGGAAAGAAATTAGCAGCTTTGTCGTTACTTTCTGGGGGAGAGCAAACGCTAACAGCGTTAGCATTGATTTTTGCGGTGTTTTTGGCTAATCCGGCCCCGATCTGCGTTCTAGATGAAGTTGATGCTCCTCTAGACGATGCAAATGTGGCTCGATTTTGCGAACTTCTTGATGAAATGTGTCGCCAAACTGAAACTCGGTTTATGATAATAACCCATCATGCAATAACCATGTCTAGAATGGATAGATTGTTTGGCGTAACAATGCAGGAGCAGGGTGTGAGTCAATTGGTTTCAGTCGATTTGAAGAAGGCTGAAAGGTTAGTTGCTTAGATCTAAAATATTTCCAGTAACTCGATGGTTGGCCATGCATCGGCTGGCTTTTTTAGGGTCCTTTGTACCTCCTGTATGGATCTTCTAGTTTTTGCTCCAAGAATTCCATCAATTTGCCCAACTTCATACCCAACATTCTTCAATTTTGTTTGTAAAAGCTTCATCTGGTTCTTATTTAGACCTTTATCCGGGTTGCCTGGGGAGAAAGCTGGAGAACCTTCAAGTCGATTTGCAAAATGGGCAGCTGTCAGTACGTAAATGAAGCTTTTGTTCCATTCGAAAAACACATGAAAGTTTGAATAAGCTAGAAATTTTGGCCCCTTTCGGCCCTGCGGTATAATTAAGGAGGCGTTATCTGGTCCAACTGGCAGATCAGTATACTTGCCAGTTATTCCTAGGTTCTTCCACTCTTTAACAGTTTTAATTTTATCGGTACCCGTATCGAACCAATCTATTTCTTTTGCTAAAATTACCTCCTGCAACCAAGGCTCATTTGATTTCCAACCCAAACTTTTGAGCATTTTGGCAGCACTAAACAGAGCATCACTTGTTGAGCTTTGAAGATTGATTTTTCCATCTCTGTCAGCATCCACCCCATTTTCTAAAATATCTTTTGGTAACATTTGAACCATCCCAATTTCCCCTGCCCATGCACCCTTAGTGGTAGCTGGATTGAATTCATTGCGACTAAATAATTCTAAAGCTGCAAAAATTTGGGGTCGAAAAAGAAGTGGCCTTCTGCAATCAAAGGCCAGAGTTACTAACGCATCAAGTGTATTAAAGTTACCCTGAACCGCTCCAAAATCAGTTTCCAAGGCCCAAAAAGAGGTTAGAACACCACGAGAAACGCCGAAAATGTTTTCAATTTCGTTGAAAGTAGAAGAATATTTTTTTAAGTTCTTTTTACCATGGTACATTCGATACTCATTTATTAACCGTGGAGCAAATTCGTTAAATGGTCTTAGAAAAATACCTTGTGCTCGGTCAGCGTCCAATACCTTAGAGTTCAGTGATACGTTTTCAAAAAATGCATCTACAATTTTTTCTGTATATCCAAGTTCTTGAGACTCTTTTTTAATATCTTCGAGGAACTGATTAAATTCACCTCCACATTTTCCTAACGCCGCAGTGTTAAGAACAAATATTAAGACTGTCACTTTAAATACAAATGGCATTTCTAACGCTCTTCTAAATAGCCGGAATTGAACCATTTTTTGATCATAGTTTAAAGTGATCAAGTTAACTAGAACTATAAAAGGCTTGTTTTGTAAAAAGTAGAAATTGTTTGACAGTTGCAAGAAGTCAAATACATAACAACTGAGGATATTAATAGTTTGGATTTTCATGAGTACTTTTTTATCAAAAGATGTGCTTGCTGGATTAGAAGCTGCTCAAAAAACTGATTTAAAGAAGAAAAATCGTTTTCGCGTTGAGTTTAATAAAAAACATTACCCTATAATAAGGCTTACAAAAAGTGGTTTTTGTGTCGAAGCAGAAATGGCTCCGATGATCAGAGGACTGGTAGATTTATATGATAGAGATAAACATTTAAAACAGTGCTTAATTGTTGCTTCAAAGGAAGAAAATGGGATTGTTCATTTTGATTATAAGCGAAATACTACTACGCAAACTTCTGCTCCAAAGGACTTTTATCAAGAAAATAAAGTTTTAGCCTTGATACCCCGCCTAATGTAGATCGGAAAAAGCTTTGCCTAAACGTTCTGCTGCAATTTTAACATTTTCAGTTGTTGTGGCGAAATTAAATCTAAGAAAATTTTGACCATTTTTGCCAAATGTGGGCCCTAAGTTTGCAGCAATTTTTGCTTGGTCTTGTACTCTATTGACAAACTCTTTTTGCTCCATACCGGTTCTTGAAAAATCGACCCAAGCTAAATAAGTTGCCTCCAATTTCATTGTGTCTAACCCAGGTATCTTTGATATTGCTCTATCAAATATTTGTCGATTTCTATCTAAATATTTTATTAATTCATCAACCCAAACAGCGCCCTCCGGGCTATAAGCGGCTTTTGCCATAAACAACCCAAAGCTATTGGGACTTAGGCCAAGAGCAGACATTTTTATTGTAAACTTTTGTCTTAAATTTTCGTCTGGTATAATCACGTTACCAGTATGTGCTCCAGCAATGTTGAAGGTCTTTGTCGTTGCTGTCATCATAATTAGTCGGTCATAAATATCTTCATCAATGGTCGCCATTGGGATATGACTGGTCCCAGGGTAGACAATATCGTGGTGTATTTCGTCTGATATCAAAACGAGACTGTGGCGTTTTGCAAAATCTGCAACCTGTTTCAATTCTTCCATCGACCATACGCGTCCCCCAGGATTATGAGGTGAACATAAAATAACAATTTTTTCCTTACCCGTCATCAAATTATCGTAAGAAACAAAATCAAACTCATATCTTCCTTGATTATTTACCAAAGGGCATTCTAAAATTTCACGATTAGCGGCTTTTATTACCCTAAAAAACGAGTGGTAGATTGGTGTAAACAGAACAATATGATCACCTGGATCGCTGAATGTTTCAATGCAGGCGGCGGTCCCATTGACTAGCCCGTGCGTGCTAAATATCCATTCAGTATTCAACTCCCAACCATGGCGGTTTTTCATCCACCATTGTATTGCCTCTCTGTATGAAGTGTCATCGCCATAGTACCCATAAATTCCATGGCCAGATAAATTTTCAACTGCTTTTTGAACACATTCAGGTGGTCGAAAATCCATGTCAGCAACCCACATGGGTATCCCATCTTTGGCTGATACGCCGTACTTACTTTCCATCATATCCCATTTGTCAGAGTGAGTGCCACGACGCTCGATTTTTTCATCAAAATTCATAAAATATGCCCTGAAATACTCTCAATCAGAATTGGTCATTAACATTGTTTTGTACAATTGCACAGAGCCGTTGCGTTGTGGCTTATATTATCCTAGATGAATATTATGATTAGAACTATTGTTTTACACCCAGATGCACGGTTGAAAAAAAAATCTGTGCAAGTTGAGAGCATAAATGAAGCCTTAATTAAATTGGCAAAAGATATGATGGAGACGATGTATGATGCTCCAGGCATCGGCTTGGCTGCCCCTCAAATTGGTGTATTAGAAAGGTTAATTGTAATGGATTGTGCCAAAAAAGAGGATGAAGAACCGGATCCAATTATTATGGTGAACCCCATAATTACAGCCTCTTCTGAAGAAAAAAGTGTGTATGAAGAAGGGTGTCTTTCTATTCCTGATCATTTTGCAGAGGTCACTCGACCAGAGTTTGTACAGGTTGAGTGGGTTGATTTAGATGGTAAGCAACATTCTGAAGAGTTTGATGGTCTTAAGTCAACCTGTATCCAGCATGAGATTGATCATTTGAATGGCAAATTATTTATTGACTATTTAGGACCTATCAAGCGGCAACTTATAACGCGTAAAATGCAAAAATTTAAACGCGAAAAATTGCGTGGTAACGAATAATGGCGGTCAAAAATTTTCTAAAATGGCCTGATAAAAGACTTCGCTCAAGAGCTCATGAAATAGCAGAAATTACAGAAGACATAATTTCGATTTGGGATGATATGATAGATACAATGCATGCTATGCTTGGCATTGGTCTAGCGGCTCCGCAAATTGGAGTTAACTTACGTTTAGCGGTAATTGACGCTTCAGAAGCTAGGAATAAGCCGGTTAAATTAGCTAATCCTGAGATCCTGCAATCATCTATGGAGTATAGTGAGACAGAAGAGGCTAGTCCAAATTTGAGCGGTGTATCAGCAAAAATTAAAAGACCTAAAAAAGTTACTGTTCGATTTTTAAACAAGGAAGGTTTTATAGATCGAAAGGATTTTACAGGGCTTTGGGCTGCATCTATTCAACATCAAATTGATCATTTAAATGGTAAAATGTTTTTTGACCACTTATCCAAGGTTAGAAGAGATATTTTGCTGAGAAAGGTCAAAAAGAAAAAATGAAGTTGGTTTTTATGGGAACACCAAAGTTTTCTGTTCCTGCTCTTAAGGCCCTGGATCAGAGTAAACATCAAATATGTGCGGTTTATTCTCAACCACCCAGGCCCGCCGGTCGCGGCAAAAAATTAAACCTTAGTGAAGTACATAAAGAAGCTCTTGATTTGGGTCTAACTGTGCATACCCCCGGGAATTTCAAATCCGAAAAAGATCAAAATATCTTCAGGGATTTAAAGGCGGATATAGCCGTTGTCGTTGCTTACGGCCTAATACTTCCCAACCAAATTCTGTCATCTCCAAAACTCGGTTGTGTAAATATCCACGCTTCTCTTTTGCCACGTTGGCGTGGCGCTGCACCAATTCAAAGAGCAATTATGGAAGGAGATGATGAAACCGGCATTTGCATCATGAAAATGGATGAGGGACTGGATACTGGTCCAGTTCTGTCTTCTAGAAAAATTCAAATTACAGAAGATGATACCGCTAAAATTTTATCAGAAAGATTGAGTTTAGTAGGTTCGAATCTTATCGTCGAAGTGCTGGATAAGTTATCTGATTATAAAGTTCAGAATCAGTCCACTGTTGGTATCACATATGCGGGTAAGGTCCATAAGTCTGAAGCCAAAATTGACTGGTCGCTGCCTGCGCAAACTATTGATCGAAAAATCAGGGCTTTGTCTCCCTTTCCAGGAGCTTGGACCGAAATAAATGGAGAACGGGTCAAATTATTATCTTCCAAGGTCATAGATGAAGAAAATGAGCCTGGAATGGTTCTAGATACTGGTTTTTCAATTGCTTGCGGTCAAAAAGCAGTCGAGATAACTGAAGCGCAAAGACCGGGCAAGTCTGCTCAAAAATCAGATGTTTTTTAAGAGGTTTCAGATTACAGCAAGGCAGTAAATTGGACTGAATTTAAAAATCAATTGCGATACCTTTCTTTTCCCAATCCCCAAATCTGACAGGTTCTACACCTTCGCGGCCTCCGAGTTCTTTCGGAAAATTTACTTCTTTTTTTTCTAACCGCCGCTGCTCAGCCTCTTTCAATGCTCTTAAAGCTTCTGGGGGAAGTTCCTTATCTCTTTCAGTCATATAAACTTTCCTTGGTCATAATAGACTGATATAGCGGGCTCAAAATTCTTTCAAGAAAGTTTCCGCATGAATTTCTCTAGGAGCAAACCTCGTTTTGTCGCGATAGATATTCTAAATGAGATTTTAGGAAGCAAAAAAAGCTTCCATGAACTAAGAGCGCTTGGGGTCCTTAAAAACCTGAAACCTAATGAAAAAGCTTTTGTCCAACGATTAGTTATGGATACTTTGCGTAACTTAGATCGCTGTGACAGACTTTTGGAAAAATACCTTAAAAAAGACCCAAAATTAAACGTTAAAAATATTCTGCGGTTAGCATTGATAGAACTGGTTACTGGCGGCGCATCCCATGCAATTGTTAACGAAGCGGTAAATTATGCAGCTTTAAACAAAACAACTCGGCCAATGAAAGGCTTGGTTAATGCAGTATTACGAAAGTTATCATCTTATGAAATTGAAGAATGGAATAAAGATGAAAGTATTTCCAGGTTGCCCAAGTGGTTAAGGGAACCTCTAATCAGCGCCTACGGAAAAAAGACTGTAATTGAAATAGAAAAAATACAAAGTTGTACACCACCTGTAGATATTACCTTAAAAGATCCATCTAAAATCCATGATTGGACAAAAGAGCTGGATGGCAGAATTATCTTTAACGAGAGTATTCGTTTGGAAAGTCGTAAACAAATATCTGCTTTGCCCGGTTTTAAGGAAGGTGATTGGTGGGTTCAAGATATAGCAGCATCTATCCCAATTCGGCTATTGGAAAATTTAAATGGTAAAAAAGTACTAGATTTATGCGCTGCCCCTGGTGCAAAGACACTTCAACTCGCTTCTCGTGGAGCGAATGTTACCGCGGTGGATATTTCGGGGAGCCGATTAGAATTATTGAATGAGAACTTAGAAAGGTGCGGGCTCAAGGCGAATATAATAGAAGGTGATGCTTTAAATATTATTGATAAATTCGACATCGTATTATTGGATGCTCCTTGCAGTGCAACTGGAACAATTAGGCGGCATCCTGACCTAGTCTATTGTAAAGATGGATCTGATTTTTCTGAGTTAATTGAAATTCAAGCTAAGTTACTTGATCATGCTTCTTCAATTGTAGAGGACGATGGACTCATTATATATGTAACATGTTCTCTTCTGCCAGATGAGGGTGAGTGTCAAATTGAGGAATTTCTAGATCGTAATCACCAATTTGAAATAAAAAAGCCAAACGAAAAAGACAAAATCATTCCGGAGGCTTGGATTCTGGACTCTGGTGATATTAGGATCACGCCGGCTAGCTCGAATGAAAAGAACGGTTTGGATGGCTTTTACATATGTTATTTGCAAAAAAAACCAAATAAAACCTAAAGAAAGTTAAATTTACGAATGTAAATATTTGGAACGAACTAACATAATTTATTTTAGAAAATGAGCCAATTTTGAGTTTTGTAACAGTTTTAACAGATAAATTTTATGCTTTTCTGATTTGTAGGTCTAAATCTACTACAGAATTTATTCTTGAAACCGAGCCTCGCTCAATTGGTAAAATAACTGCCGGCCGCCAGATGGTAGAGGGAAAAATTAATTTGGCGGGCCAAGTTATTCAGCAAACTGATGAGGTCTGGAATTATAAAACGAACGAAAAAGATTTTCACAATAAACTACATGGTTTTGATTGGGTGGATGACTTGGCCTCCCTCGGTAGCGTAGAGGCCCGGCGGTTTGCGCAAAACTGGTTAAATTCCTGGATGAACAAGTATAGTTCAGGTTTTGGTCCTTGTTGGACACCAGAATTAACAGGAAGGCGTTTAGTTCGTTGGGCGCATCATTATCTGTTTCTTACCCAAGGATATTCCGAAACAAAACTGAAAAAATTTAATCTCTTACTGGCGAAACAAGCCAAATTTTTATCGAAACGAGCGATGAAAACATCGGAAGGATTACCTAGATTTGAGGCTCTACTAGGGTTGATATACGCAGGATGCTACTTAAAGAATATGGAGAAATTTATAGAGCCGGCTACTGTAGCTCTTGCTGAGGAATGCCACTATCTAATGAATAGTGAGGAAATTGTCTTTTCGCGAAATTCCCAAGAGATTTTGAACATATTCACAATTTTAATATGGGCTAAACTTGCTCTTAAGGATTCAAACTGGAATCCTTCTGTTACCCATTTAGAGACAATTGAAAAACTAGCACCGGTTCTTCGTAATCTAAGGCATTCTGATGCAGGTTTACCGAGATTTCACGGTAGTTGTGGCGATGTGGATGGCCAATTGGATCAGGCGCTACGTAATGCTGAAAGTCGAGAGGTTGCCTTACATGAAACAAGTGTTGGTTTCTCAAAGTTATCAAATTCTCGAACCACCGTAATTATTGATGCTGCACCACCTCCCATGGGTAAGAAGGCTGTGAAGGCTGATGCATCTACGTTAGCTTTCGAGATGGTTTCAGGCCAAAGGAGAATTTTTACGAGTTGTGGCCCTGGTTATCTTTTTGGTTCAGATTTGAGTTCTGATGGTCGCCAGACGAATTCTCATTGTGCAGTTTATATAGACAACCGAAATAGTAGTGAATTTCGCGATATAGAAGGTTGGTTTCAAACGCCAAAAAAGGTAATTATTAATGGACCTCGCAACGTATTAAAAGAGATTTCAAATGACGAAGGCATAGGCGTTTTTGAGGGCGCACATGATGGCTACGTCAAAAGTCATGGGCTCACTCATGTTAGAAAATTAAAGCTTTCTCAAGATGGCCAGTCCTTGGAGGGAGAAGACTTAATGATAGCAATCGAGGACTCTCACAAAAGGCAGTTTGATAAGATTTCAAAAAAGAATAACAGTGACCCGGTGTCAGTAAAAGCAGCATTTCATTTGCATCCAGACGTCAGATTGCGTTTGGAAGAAGAAAATAATCTTACAAGTTTGGCTCTGAAAAACGGTGAGGTATGGATTTTCAGTTATGGTTTGGATTTACATTTACAGTTGGAACCCACTATTTTTTTTGAGAATGGTTTGTTCAAACCGATAGAGTCCAAAAAGTTGATTTTATCTGCGGATCTATTGGAATATGGAACAAGAATTAAATGGTCTCTGGTTAGAGCTCTCGATAAGGATCTTTCAGTTGGTGATCTATTTTAAAATTGAGTTAAATTAATTTACAAACAGGAAAGTTGATGAGTGATCTTTATCCAATTAAACGTGCTTTAATTTCGGTATCTGACAAAACTGATATCACTAAACTTGCGAATGCTTTATTTCAGCATGGGATTGAAATCATATCAACTGGAGGTAGTGCTGAGGCATTAAGAGCTTCCAATATACCTGTTAAAGATGTTTCAGAATTGACAGAGTTTCCAGAAATGATGAATGGCCGATTAAAGACGTTACATCCAAGAGTACATGGCGGTCTTCTTGCCTTGCGAAATGAAAAAGACCACCTCTCAGCAATGAAACAACATGGGATAAGTGAAATAGATTTATTGGTTGTTAATTTGTATCCCTTTGAAAATACTGTGGCTCGTGGAGCTGATTATGCAACATGTATTGAAAATATTGATATTGGTGGTCCAGCGATGATCCGCGCAGCAGCAAAAAATCATCAGTCCGTAACAGTGATAACGGACAACTCAGATTATGGAATTTTTTTGGATGAATTTGAAAAAAATAAAGGGCATACGAGCCTAAATTTTAGAAAAAAAATGGCCTATCGAGCCTATTCACATACTGCAGGGTACGATGCATCGATTTCTTCATGGATGAGTGAGCAAGAAAAAGATGAGCATCCTAAGAAAATAATTGAAGTTGGCTCATTAGTACAAAGTTTGCGATATGGTGAAAACCCTCATCAAAGAGCCGCATTTTATAAAGATAATAGCAGTGGTTTTGGTGTAGCTTCAGCTATTCAGCACCAAGGTAAAGAGTTATCTTACAATAATATTAACGATACAGACGCAGCATTTGAATTAGTTTGTGAATTTGATCCATCTTTACAGCCAACTTGTGCTATAATTAAACACGCCAATCCTTGTGGAGTTGCAACCGGGCCAAATCTGAGAGAAGCGTATAAATCTGCCTTCAATTGTGATCAAACGAGTGCGTTTGGAGGAATAGTTGCTCTAAATAAAACTTTGGATGAGCCAACTGCAGAAGAGATTTGTGGGATTTTTACTGAGGTTGTCATCGCACCTGATGCTACAGCTGAAGCCTTAAAAGTATTTGCAAAAAAGAAAAATCTGCGGCTTTTGACGACTGGTGGGTTAAAAAGCCAAAGCAATGGCGGCAGAAGTATTCGTCAAGTTTCAGGTGGGTTTTTAGTGCAAGACACAGATGATGAAGTAATACTTGAAAACAGTCTCAATATAGTGACCAAAAGAAAGCCTTCTGATATTGAATTAGAGGATATGTTCTTTGCTTGGAAAGTTGCAAAGCATGTAAAATCTAATGCGATTGTCTATGCTAAACATTGCGCGACTGTTGGTATTGGTGCTGGGCAAATGAGTCGAGTAGATAGCTGCCGAATAGCAGCGCAAAAGTCCATTGATATGGCTGAAAACCTGGCTCTTGAATTTCCATTAACTAAGGGTTCCGCTGTTGCTTCAGATGCCTTCTTTCCATTTTCAGACGGGCTTATGATCGCCGCCGAAGCAGGAGCTACTGCGGTCATTCAGCCAGGTGGTTCTATGCGTGATGATGAGGTGATTAAATCTGCAGATGATGCTAATTTAACTATGGCTTTTACAGGTATAAGACACTTTAGGCACTGAGATGACAAAATTCTATTTGATATTAATTGCTTCTTTTTGCTTTGACCAGGTCTCTAAATGGTTTGTTGTTTTTTGGTTGAATTTGATTTCTTTAAACTCAATCGATGTGCTTCCTCCTTTTTTAAATTTTCGAATGGGTTGGAATTATGGTGTTAATTTTGGTCTTTTTGGGCAGCAAAGTGAGCTAAAATCTTATTTCCTAATAGCTCTGTCAATTATTATTAGTGGATTAATTTTGTTATGGATTTACCGAACAAAAGTCAGCAACTTGCAAGTTAGTTTTGGAGCTCTGTTGTGTGGCGGCGCGCTAGCTAATGCTTTTGATCGAATTATTTACGATGGAGCAGTTGCAGACTTTTTGAATATGTCTTGCTGTGGAATTTATAATCCGTTTGTATTTAACTTCGCTGATGTGTTCATTTTTATTGGAGCGGTTGGCTTGGCCTTTGCCCCGGAAAATAAAAAAAGTTAAAATAATTTTGCTAAATAGTGATTTTCTTTTATGTAAATTTAAGGAGGTTTTAACAGGTTATGCGTTCATATATTTATCTATTTATCTTTTTGTTTTTTTGTTTGGGATGTAGTTCGGATAATAGCGAAGTGGTTGACCTTTATGATATAGATGTGGGAGAGGAAATAGTTGTTATTCCCTCTAGCGGACTTAAAATTCCAGAAAATTTGGATGTTTTGCCAGAGCCCACGCCTAATGGCTAAAATGTGACTTACCCTATAAATTAAGCCGCAGAATCTTGTAGAAGTGCCAATTAATTCTTTGAATGGGTTATGCAAACTTACCTTGGCAAAACCAGCCAGATGACATTAACCCACCATGTGCGTAGTAAATCCATAATCGATCACCTGTATCACACTGAACAAACCAGTAATCGCGCACGCCACTGCGCCATTTTGGTTCATCTAACCACCATTCAGGCGAAATTCGTTCTGGTCCGTAGCTTTCAGTAATATGCCATATTTTTCCGCGCCATTTGAACTCTGATAAAGGGTTTGGTTTGTCTGGCGCATTGATAATTTCCGGATTCCATAATTGGATCGGTCGACAAGATTTTGGTTTAGGCCACTCTTGTGCTTTTTCTGACCATGCTGCTGACAACATAGTATAAGTTTTTTCGGGTATATTACTTTTTGCTGGGTGTAATCTAATAATATTTTCTAATCCAATTCTAACACCCAACTTGGAGATTAAGTTTTCTGGATTTATATTTTTTTCAGTGCGTGATGCATTGCGCTCACCCACTAAAACATGTCCAATATGCTTATATTTAGTGAGTACTTCAGTCTTGGTGGCTTCTAATCGTAAAATGTCAATTCCAAATTGAACATTCAGATCGTCAAGTTTAATTATCATTAGATCACGAATGTGCTTAAAAGAATTAGAGGGTTGGGCTAATCCCACTGCAATACTTCCTATTGTATTATCCGTTCGGAAAGCTTGTAATAGAACTTTCTGTGCGCCTAGATTTTTCTTTTTTAAATTAGAACAAAGACGATCTAATATACGATCAATACCAGCTATAATGTCAGACTTTAGTCCAATTGGATCAGGAAAACTAATTCTTACACCAAAATTTAGCTCTGGCTGTAATGGCGAAATAGGTTCTGGGAGGTTGCCCAGTGCTTGGTCTACTCTTTTTAGCAAACTAAGGCCAAATCTGCGATTAAGGCTTGCCCTTGGCTGGTTTATAATATCTCCAATTTGGCGGAGTCCCAGTTGAGCCAACGTATTCTGAGTTTTAATTTCTAGTCTAAGAGATGCAACTGGAAAATTAGAGATTGACTGTCGTATTTTACCAGGCGGTGCAATAAAATAATTACTACTTTTTGTAATTTTTAAATTATTTGGTATGTCTTTAAAAGATCGCTTTGCAGAGCGAGAACGTGTTGCTCGCGCTTCTTGCTCAATAGCATTACCATCTCGATAGTTTTGTAATGTTTTTTCAGAATATCGAGATAATGCCCATGCTGCTCCTACTGTATCTGCACATCCTATTTTAGTCGTCAAACCAAGTTCATCATATGCGAGCAAAATATGGTTTATCATTTTATCTTCACCACCAAACAAATGTGAACATCCGGTTATATCCATGATTAATCCGGTATTTCCTTCTGGTGCTACCCATGGGCTAAACTTGCTCGACCATCGGCAAATACCTTTCAGGAATTGAGTTTCTGCATACGAATTTTGAGTTTGTACGAATAAATGTGGGCAAATAGCACTAGCGTCACGTAAAGATTGCCCAACAAAAAGGCCTTTATATTGAGCAACAGCAGAGATAGAGGAGATAATTTCACTTTGAGATTTTTTGGCTACAACAACAACTGGTTTCCCTAGGCTGTGTTGAGTTTTGCGCAAAATACGTTCAGTTCCCATGTATGGAAACCAGATTGCAATAATTCGACGACCAGGCATTTTGAAACTTTAATTTTTTGTTCACTATTTGTTCTTTAATTGAATTTAACCCTAATAAGCAATTAAAATTTTCTGTTCTTACCTAGAGATAAAACTAACTTGTTAAAAATAAGTAATGGAGAATGTAATGTTAAAGGGTATTATTTACCTACTAATGAGCGTATTTTTTATGTTTATTAGCTCGATTTTGTTTGCGGCAGATAGTGGGTATGTTGAGCGCTCTAAATTAATGCAAAATATTAGATTGGAATTTTCAGTTCTTGCTCGGATGTCACGAGAAAAAATTGAGTTTGACGAAAGTCTGGCTGAATCTGCACGTCTAAATCTATTGAAACTTGCCGCTTCTACACCCACTATTTTTGAGGATGATGATTTACCAATAAACTCTGAGGCTTTACCTGCGATTTGGGAAAACTGGGATGATTTTGTAAGTAAATCTGAGGACTTGGAGTTTGTTCTGGAGGGAGTTGATACCTCAACATTAATAGATTTGAGGGGCTCACTCGGAAATGTTGGTGCTGCATGTGGTTCCTGTCATCAAAAATATAGAATGAATTAATAGTTTTTGTATTTACTTATTTCCTACCGGTAAAAAATTTTTCTTGGCAAGTTAAAGGCAACCGTTCATGTTGTAGTTAATAGTGTATTAATGGGGGTACCAATGAAAACAAGGGCAGCTATTGCTTTAGAAGCAGGGAAACCTCTTGAGGTTATGGAGGTTAATCTAGAAGGACCTAAAGAAGGCGAAGTTTTAATAGAAATCAAAGCTACTGGGATTTGTCATACTGATGAGTTTACTCTTTCAGGTGCTGATCCAGAAGGATTATTTCCGGCAATACTTGGTCACGAAGGAGCAGGAGTTGTAGTTGAAATAGGGTCTGGCGTTAAAGATTTGAAAGTTGGTGACCATGTAATACCTCTTTACACTCCCGAGTGTAGACAGTGTGAATATTGCCTAAATCCCAAAACAAATCTTTGTCAGGCGATACGCGAGACACAAGGCCAAGGATTAATGCCGGACGGAACCAGTCGATTTAGCATGCTCGATGGAACTCCTATTTTGCACTACATGGGGTGTTCAACCTTTTCAAATTACACCGTTCTCCCAGAGATAGCATTAGCAAAAATCAATCCCGATGCTCCTTTTGAAAAGGTTTGCTACATTGGTTGTGGCGTGACTACGGGACTTGGTGCAGTTATGAATACTGCGAAAGTTGAAATTGGAAGCCGTGCCATAGTTTTTGGCCTTGGAGGAATTGGATTAAATGTAATTCAAGGTTTAAAGCTTGCAGGAGCAGACCAAATAGTTGGTGTAGATTTAAATCCTGGTAAGCAGTCCATGGCTGAAAAATTTGGTATGACAGACTTTGTTAATCCTTCAGATGTGAATGATGATTTGGTCGCGCACTTAGTCAACGTAACAAATGGGGGTGCAGATTATACTTTTGATGCTACAGGTAATGTAAATGTGATGAGAACTGCCCTTGAGAGTGCTCATAAAGGCTGGGGAGAAAGTATAATAATTGGGGTTGCTCCCGCTGGTGCAGAAATTTCAACTAGACCTTTTCAGTTGGTTACAGGTCGCGTTTGGAAAGGTACAGCTTTTGGGGGTGCACGCGGTCGGACGGATGTTCCAAAAATAGTCGATTGGTACATGGAAGGAAAAATTCAAATCGACCCTATGATCACGCATAGCTTTTCTTTGGACGATATTAATAAGGGTTTTGACTTAATGCATGAAGGTAAAAGCATAAGAAGTGTAGTGGTATTTTAATAAAACTCTCTTCATTCAAATACCTTGCCTGGTTTAAAAACACAGTTAAATGATTGAAATATTTTATAAGACAATTCCGTTCTTTGCTCTTATTGGTTTAGGGTATTCGGCGGCTATAACTCGTTTTTTTTCAGCCGAAGCTACCGCATATTTGACAAAGTTTGTTTTCTATTTTGCTCTTTCGGCAATGCTTTTTCGGTTTTCATCGGATTTATCATTGAGTGAGCTTTATGATCCTGAATTTATATATGCTTATCTATCTGCGTCACTGATAATTTATTTTTTAGCAACAGCTGTTGCTATTTTCAGAAAAAAGGTTCCTTCGGAGGCTGCGGTTGAGGCTCAGTGTTCTGTTATTGGCAATGTAGGTTTTTTGGGAATACCTATGTTAGCTATTTTGATGGGCCCTAAATCTGTGGGTTTTATAATGATTATATTAGCTATTGATTTAATTGTTTTTGGATCATTAATTGTTCTCATAATTGTAGCTAGCAAAGACAAAAAATTAGATATTTTTCTTTTTTATCGCGTACTACTTGGACTAATGAAAAATCCAATGATTGTTTCGATAATCTGCGGTTTGCTATGGTCTGCAAGTGGGTGGTCAATTCCAGGGCCCATTAATGATTTTATAGTAATGTTAGGGTCTGCCGCCACACCTGGCGCCTTATTTGCAATTGGTGCTTCTCTGGCACAAGAATCTACCGAAAGGTTTGAGGTTGCCGCATGGCTAAGCTTTTGCAAGCTGGTGCTACATCCTTTTGCAGTTTGTATAGCAGTATTTTATATTTTTGAAGTTGAACTGTATGCTGCAACTGTAATGATTGCTGCTGCGTCACTTCCGGTAGCAGGAAATATTTTTATGGTTGCCCAGCACTATAATGTTGCCCCTAAACGTGCATCTGCAGCAATTTTTTTATCTACAGTACTTTCTATATTTACCGTTTCTTTTACTATAGCGTGGGTTACCAATCTCAATTGACCCTTTTTAAGGACATCTTATGAAAACACAGTCAGAAAACAAATGCTTTGAAGGAATGCAGGGCGTATACCATCATTGGTCAGAAGCTTGTAATTGCGATATGACTTTTGGAATATTCATGCCTTCAATTGCAACGAGCGAGCCCGTTCCGTTAGTTTGGTATTTGTCTGGTTTAACTTGCACGCATGAAAATGCTATGACAAAGGCTGGCGCTCAAGCAGCTGCGGAAGAGTTTGGCGTGGCAATAGTTTTCCCTGACACATCACCTAGAGGTAGTAATGTGCCTGATGATGATGACTACGACCTTGGACAGGGTGCGGGATTTTATTTAAATGCCACAAAACAGCCCTGGGTTAATAATTTTCAAATGTGGGATTATATCACCCTTGATTTAACAGACCTTATAAATGAAAATTTTAATGTTGATATGGCACGCCAGTCCATCATGGGACACTCTATGGGCGGGCATGGTGCGTTAACAATTGGCATGGGAATGCCAGGTCGATTTAAATCAATTTCTGCTTTAGCGCCTATTTGTAATCCGACAGGGGCTGATTGGGGAAGAAAGCAACTCGCCGCTTATCTTGGTAATGACGAGCAAAGTTGGATAAAGCATGACTCAAGTATTTTGATGTTAAATGAAGGTTTTGACGGAAAAGTACTAATCGATGTAGGTAGCAAGGATCAATTTATAGATTTGCTTAGACCAGAAACATTAGCTAATGCCATGACAGAGCGGCGCCAGTCCGGCGAATTCAGGATACAATCTGGTTATGATCACAGTTATTTTTTTGTCTCTACATTCATTGATGATCACCTAGCGTTCCATGCAGATTTATTAAATAATGAATAGGAAAAATATTGGGTTTCAGCATCAAATCTCAAAAACATCATTTGTTTAAAGTTTAACTATGAAAATTTATGTTGATGCTGATGCGTGTCCAGTAAAAAAAGAAATTGAGCGAGTTGCTACTAGAAATAAAATAGACGTTTTATTTGTTTCAAATGGTGGTTTACGTCCCATCTTGCATCCGTTTATTCAAAATATATTTGTTTCTGCTGAGGCAGATGCTGCCGATAAATGGATAGTTGATAACGGTCATATAAACGACTTGGTTATTACGGCTGACATAATTTTGGCAGATAATTGTATCAAAAAGGGGATGCTGGTTTTGAAACCAAATGGTGAGGAATTAAACCAAGCAAATATAGGAAATTCGTTATCTTTAAGGGATTTTAGCTCAGATTTACGAGCTGCAAACCCGTTTTATCAAGGTTCTGGTAAAACCTTTTCAAAACAAGACAAAATTCACTTTTTAGATAGTCTCGAAAAAATAATTCGAATTAATAACCAAAAAGTTAGGCAAACTTAGACTTTTTATACCTTCTTTTAAGTCCGACCCTGAATTATTTTGCTGAGAAATTAGTATTTTAAGCATATGAAAATAAAAATTTTTTTTATAGATTGTGAATGTCAATATTGCAAAATGGAGATACCAAAGTGCATATGATCTCTTATCAGGATTGTGATCCTATTCTGAGTTGGAAAGGTTTAAGCGAAGCTTTCCAGTCAGGGCATAAGCTAAACAGGGCAGAAATATCTGATACATTTTTATACCGGAGGGACGATACGTTGCTCTCAAGATCAGCATGGATTGATGGTATGGGAATTGCCATAAAATGCGCAACAATATTTCCTGGAAATAAAAATTTTAAAAAACCAGCAATAAACGGTGCCGTAAATTTATTCGATGATCAAACTGGTCAATTAAGCGCTGTTATCGATTTTCATTTGGTTACAAAATGGAAGACAGCTGGTGATAGTATTCTTGCCGCAAAATTACTAGCCCGACCCAACAGTCGAAATATTTTGATTTTGGGGGCTGGAACTGTTGCTTATAGCCTTCGGCAAGCCTATGGGGATTTTTTCCCAGATGCTCATTTTTCTGTTTGGAATAGGACCTCGGAGCGTGCGGAAAAATTTGCGGCCAATTTCCCAGATACAGTGGCTGTAAATGACTTAGAAAAGGCGATTTCAGACGCAGACATTATTTCAGCGGCAACAATGTCAAGTGAGCCCTTGATAAATGGAAAATGGTTGAAGCCTGGACAGCATGTCGATTTAATTGGAGCTTACCGTTCCGATATGCGTGAGGCAGATGACACCACTCTTAAAAGATCAACGATATATGTCGATAGTTTTGAAACCACTATTGATCATATAGGTGAGTTAAAAATACCAATAGCCTCTTCAGCAATTAAACGTGAAGCGGTGATATCGGACTTTTATGATATCGAGGCATTTACCCGTTCTTCAGATGATGAGATTACACTTTTTAAAAATGGGGGAGGTGCTCATCTAGACTTGATGACAGCTCACTTTATTCTTAAGACATGGTTGGAAAATAATTGATTATAGCTCTACTACTTTTTTCAGCTTTTTTTGTATTACCCATATTGAAAGAAGCTACAAAGAAAAAACTGGGAGAGAAGGAAAGAACTAATGCACCTGGTAATTTTGTGACCCTGTCTAGGGGCGTAGTTCATTACCGTTGGTTGGGAGCAGAAAAGGGCGACCTTGTAGTCTGCATACATGGATTAACTACGCCCAGTTTTGTATTTGAAGGTTTGGCAAGTCATTATGCCGATATAGGAAAGCGTGTTTTAGTTTATGACCATTATGGGAGGGGATATTCTGATCGTCCTATAGCAAAACAAGATAAAGCATTTTTTATTAATCAGTTAGATGAACTTTTAAATAAACTTGAAATAAAGAGGCAAAAGTTTGAATTAATCGGTTATTCTATGGGGGGGGGCAATCGCAGCTGCCTATGCTGCACATAATCCAGACAGGTTGAGTAAACTCATTTTAATAGCATCTGCGGGGATGGGACATAATCTCGGTTTTTCCGCTAAAGTCGCAAAAATCCCATTATTTGGGTGGGCGCTATTCTCAATATTTTTTGGGTTTCAACACGCTCTCTCAACGAAAAAAGATAAAGAAATAAAAAGTTCTGTTCCCAACGTTGTTGAGCGGCAGTTAAATGAATTGCTTTACAAAGGATTTTTGCCGTCGGTTTTGGCAAGTATAAAAGGCATTCTGTCAAAAGATAATTATGAGGATCATCAAGCTTTGCGAGACGCCAATTTTGAAATCCTAGCAGTATGGGGAGATTGTGACAGAGTAATTCCAGTTTCTAGTAAAGAGATTCTTTCTAGTTGGAATTCTAGAATTAATAACATTGTTATCAAGAATGGTTCTCACTCGCTTCTTTTTACGCACGCGCGAGAAATCATAGATGCTACAAATTTAAGCAGTTAAAATTCAATACAAGTTTTCAAGCCAAAAATGGAAAAATGAAAAACCTTACTGATTTATACGATAAAATGATTTTTGAGGGATCTCTTCAGGATGATCGAGGGCAAAGAGTAATATTGAAAGAACTTGAAAAAGTTCACCACGCGGTTTCAAGAAGCAACGCTAAATCGCTTTTCTTTAAAAAGACTGAGAACTTGAAAGGAGTATATATTTGGGGTGGCGTAGGATGTGGGAAGTCCATGCTTATGGACTTATTTGTAAAAAATCTTTTGGTCTCTAATCGCCGAGTGCACTTTCATGCGTTTATGCAAGAAATTCATAAATCTTTGCATAAAGCTCGTGGTTTAGGAAAAAATGATCCATTGGCTGTAGTTGCAAACAAAGTAATCAAAAATTTCAAAGTTTTAGCTTTGGATGAAATGCAGATAAAAGATATTACCGATGCCATGATCGTTGGAAGATTATTTACTCTGCTTTTAGATGGGGGAGTAAAGATCGTAACGACTTCAAACAGAATACCTTCGGACCTATATAAGGATGGCCTAAATCGGCAATTATTTCTTCCATTTATAGATCTAATTGAAAACCAGTTAAATATTCTAAATTTAGCAACTGAAATTGATTATAGAAAAAATAAACTCCGTGGAGCCCCTGTTTATTTTAGTCCATTAGATATAGATTCTAGAAATAACTTAGATAAACTTTGGATAGATTTATCGGGCAATGAAAGTCAAGATTTTCATCTCACGGTAAATAAAAGAGAAATCAAATTTCCTTCTTATTCCAATGGTGTTGCCAAATTCACTTTCCTCGAGCTTTGTGCAGAAAATCGAGGTCCAGCAGATTTCTTAGCAATAGTTGACAACGTGAGAGTTCTAATCGTTGAAAATATTCCTCAATTGGGACGGTCCAATTTTAATGAGGCTAAACGTTTTACCACCTTAATTGATACTGTTTATGAGGCTGGTATTGTATTCATATGCTCTGCTGCTTCTCAACCAGAGCATTTGTATTTGGATGGTGAGGGTGTTTTTGAGTTTGAGCGTACAGTAAGTCGACTTAATGAAATGCAGTCTGAAAGTTGGGGAAAAGGCCTTACTCTTTCTAATTAAAGAATAAGGCTCAGTCTAAAAGACTGAGCCTTTGCCTGTACAAAACCGCGTTATCCCAAGTTATAATTCTTAAGGTTTAATGCAGCGTTGATGTATTAATGACAAATTGATTCGAATCAGTCAACATAAGTGATTCGTTTTTTAAGATTTTTTTCAAAATTAATTGTTTTCGCTGAGTATGTGCCCAGCTAAATAGAGTGATCCACAGATTAATACCTGACAATTCGGAAATTGATTAGCCACGTAATGAATTCCCTCAGAGATTGATCTAAAGCTTTTGGAGTTTATACCCAGTTCATTCGCATGTTTGGCTGTTTCGTCAGCAGGTAGCGTATTTTGCTCATTCGGAATACTAACCGCCGCTAGGAATTCAACTAAATTTGAGAAAGGAGAAAGGTATCCCGCAACATCTTTTGTTTTCAGCATGCCACAAATTAAAACGGTTGGTTTTTTGTCTTGAGTAGATAAGTAACTGGCTAGCGCTTTCCCAGCAGCAGGATTATGCCCACCATCTAGCCAAACATCTGAATGACCAAGAGCATTAAGTATTGGCCCAGTATTCAGTTTTTGCATACGCGCTGGCCATTTCGCTTTGGAGACTGCTCCATAAAAGGCTTCTTTTTTTTCTACCAACTGGGCTAGCGCTGCTATAGCTATACCTGCATTCTGAATTTGGTGTGCTCCTAGAAGATTTGGTTTAGGAAGATCCATCATTGTATTTTGATCCTGATATAAAATACTATTCGCCATTTCCTTGATGTGCCATTGCCGTCCCTCAGCTAAGATTGGGGCTTTTTGCTCTAATGCTTTCCCAGTTATTACCTCAAGTGCGTCTTTATTTTGTTTTCCAATAACAACTGGGCAAAAAGGTTTTATTATACCAGCTTTCTCACCGGCTATTTGTTTTGTAGTGTTTCCTAGGAATTGTTCATGGTCGACTGAGACTGGCGTAATAATAGTCAGAGCAGGACGTGATATAACATTTGTAGCATCTAATCTGCCTCCTAACCCTACTTCCAGTAAAACATAGTCAGCATGTTTGCGCGACATCGCCAAAATTGCAGCACAAGTAGTGATTTCAAAATACGTTATAGGTCGATTTTTATTTGCTGAGTAACACTCATCTAAAATATCAGTTAAGTCGTTTTCATCTATAAAATTATTGTTTAGTTGAATACGTTCGTGGAAACGAACCAAATGAGGTGAAGTATATGCGTGGGTTTTTAGACCAATTTCATTAAGTCCCGCCCTTAGCATTGATAGTGTACTGCCTTTTCCATTTGTTCCGGCAATATGAATAACTTTGGGAAGATTATTTTGAGGATTTCCCAAAGAATCCAAAAGAGACCATACACGATCTAGAGTTAAATCGATAACTTTTGGATGCAACGCCATCATACGATTTAAAATAAAATCAGAACCCAAATTTCTCATCTTTTAGACGCTTTTAAGTTTCTTGCGCCGGTGAAGGTAAATCACCTTTTATTTGTGGAGAGTTATTAGTGAGTATGCGAATAACTGTAATTAGTTCGTCGCGCATTTCTAATCTAGAAGTCACGCGGTCTAACATACCGTGGTCTAAAAGGTACTCGGCTCGTTGAAATCCTTCGGGTAGTTTTTCTCGGATAGTTTGCTCGATTACTCTAGGACCAGCAAAGCAAATTAATGCGTTTGGCTCTGCAATATGAATATCGCCAAGCATAGCATAAGATGCGGTAACTCCTCCTGTAGTTGGATGAGTTAAAACTACGATATAGGGTAGTTTTGCTTCTTTTAACATTTGTATTGCCACAGTTGTTCTGGGCATTTGCATTAAACTTAAAATGCCTTCTTGCATTCGTGCGCCACCAGCTGCTGAAAATAAAATCAACGGGCGTTTCAGTTCAACAGCACGTTCGGCAGCTTTGACGATGGCGTTGCCAACATACATACCCATTGAACCGCCCATGAAAGAAAAATCTTGAGCCGCTATTACAACTGGAGTTCGACCCATTTCACCTTCTGCAATCAACATAGCCTCTGTCTCACCTGTCGTTTTTTGAGCAGATTTCATACGGTCAGGATATTTTTTTTGATCCTTAAATTGCAGTGGGTCAACAATTGGTTTGGGAACCTTTATTTCTACAAAAATCCCCCCATCAAATAAATTACCAAATCTATCTCTAGGTGTAATGGGCATGTGATGTCCGCACTCTGTGCAAACATTGAGATTTTCGCTCAGCTCACGGTGAAAAAGCATGCTGCCACACGAGTTGCATTTGGACCATAGATTATCTGGGGTTTCTCGCCTTGAAAAAATAGAATTTATTCTTGGGCGAACGTAATTACTAATCCAGTTCATTATTTTTCCATGCAATAGAACTTTACGACTTATACTCTTAAGCAGATTGCTTTAAAAATGCAATTACCGTCCTGTCGCTTACAATGACAAATTCATAAAAAATTAGTCAGATTTGTGTAGACTTAGTCGGAACAAGGTATTTAAGTGCATTAAAGCCTAATCCCACGGAATGAAGTTAAAATGAGAAGCACATTTTTGCAAGCTGGGCAAGAAATTCAAACAAGGAAAATTGCGTTAGGTTTTTTCATAATTTCTGTTTTTTATATTCTTGGCTCATTTGCAATCGGTCTGGTTTGTTCAAGCACAATTATCTGCTCCTTCTCTAGCGGCTTAGGCAGAACTCCTTTAAATCTGCTTTTTGTGCTGCTTACTTTTGTACCCATTTGGATTGGTGTTTGGATAGCTATGAAGTTCATTCACCATGTTCCAATGAAAGTGCTTTTAGGCTCTTCCAGTAAATTAGATTCACAACTTCTGTTAAAAGGTTTTCTTGCAATGTTGTTTTTGGGTATCGGTATTGAAACTATACTCCAATTTATACCAGCAGTAAGCAAATATATTTACTATGAACCAAATAAAGCTTTGTTTTTATCTGATTGGATTAAATGGCTTCTGCCGGTAATATTGTTTATTTTTATTCAATCAGCTGCTGAAGAGCTGGTTTTTAGAGGCTATTTGCTGCAAATAATTTGGTCAAAAAATGCTAGCTATTTATATGCCGTTATTTGCCCCTCTCTTATTTTCGGTCTGTTACACTTTGATTCTCAGTCATACGGGGCTAACGCATGGTATTATTGTTTTAATACTTTTGTAGTAGGTTGCCTACTGTGTCTTGTCACGCTCCATACAGGAAATATAGCTTTAGCATTTGGCCTCCATTGGGGTGGAAATACAGTTTCTCTGGTTTTCTTTGGTATCCATGGAAATCTAGATGGGATGGCATTATGGTTAACGTATCTAGATCCACAATCTGAAGCTATGGGCGTAGCTTTGATTGTCTCTACGATTTTTATTATCTTAATTTATTCTCTTTGGGCGCTCATTTATTTTGGTAGTTTTTTACCAACATTTGGGGTTAAAGAAACAAAGTAATGAATTCAAAAAGGTTGTGACTTAATTTTAATGAACCGATTTTTACTTATCACACTTTTAATTTTTATATCTGGTTGTGCTAGTGATTTTGGCTTTCAAGGTCGATCTCAGAATATTGTTTCAATTTCGGAATTTAAGTTTAAGTCTGGAATATCTGGAAATGTTCCCCCGGGTCTTTGCCAAATAAAACAATTAAAGTCAGAAAGGGAGGGATACGGTACTGTATTCTTTTCGAATTGTAATCCCCATACCAATAATAAATCACTAGTAACATTAACTTATTTGAATTTGGGCCAAACTCAGAATGCAGGTTTATTTTCAGAAGACGAATTTAATAATTCATTCGCTAGTTTTCAAAAATATGGTGACTTAAATCCAATGGTTGATGAAAAGTCTCTGCGTATTCTAAAAGTTAAAGAAAACTATATTTTTATGGCAAATTATTATATTCCAAAAGGCAGAAATTTCCCTAGTTTTAGAGCAAAAGCTTACCTAAACTCTATTTTGCTATCTGTTAAAGTTCCGAAAAGTTCGTCTTCGGTAAAGGTGAACATTTACGAAAGCGTAGATCCTGTTTTGAGACCGAAAAAACGACCTTCTTTCACAGTTCCTGAAAATCTGCCCTTGGACAAGGCAAACTTTTCCGATCGCGTAGATCCTATTCCAAGACCGAAAAAACGGCCTTTGATATTTTAATATTCTTTTTTTTGTTTATAATTTATAGCTCCTATTACGCTGCGTTCTATTTGAAACTTTTTTAGAGTCTGAAGTAGGCAGACGTTAAGTGGCAAAAAGAGTTTATAAAATGAGTACTAATTTCCCACATTTATTAAAACCACTGGATTTAGGTTTTACAACTCTGAAAAATAGAGCCCTTATGGGCTCAATGCATACAAATCTAGAGGAAACTAAAGATTGGAACAGAGTCGCAGAGTTTTATGCAACTAGAGCTCGTGGTGAAGTTGCTCTAATGGTTACCGGAGGAATTGCACCAAATATTGAGGGAGGGGTTTTTCCTGGAGCTGCAGGTTTATTTGATGCAAATGATGTTGCTAACCATAAAATTGTAACAGACCGTGTGCACGGTTCAGGAGGTAAAATTGCAATGCAAATTTTACATGCTGGACGTTATGCCTATGGGCCTAATTGCGTTGCTCCATCTCCAATAAAGTCGCCTATTTCACCCTTCGTACCCACAGAACTAGATGCAGTGGGCATAGAAAAGCAAATCAACGATATCGTCGCAACCGCTTGCCGAGCACGCGATGCTGGATACGACGGTGTAGAAATTATGGGTTCAGAGGGATATTTTTTAAATCAGTTTTTAGTTATTCATACAAATAAAAGGACTGATCAATGGGGTGGAAGTTATGAAAATCGTATGCGGTTACCAATCGAAATTGTGGCGCGTGTCCGAGAAGCTGTAGGCCGTGATTTTATATTAATTTTTCGATTATCTATGATTGATTTAATCCCAGATGGATCAACTCATGATGAAGTTGTAATGCTGGCCAAAGAGGTTGAGAAAGCTGGCGCAACAATTATTAATACCGGTATTGGCTGGCATGAAGCCAGAATACCCACCATAGCTACATCTGTTCCGCGTGCTGCTTTTGCATGGGTTACAAAAAAAATGATGGGTAAGGTGTCTATACCAATCATAACTTCAAACAGAATTAATACTCCCAAGGTGGCTGAGGAAGTTTTAGAAGCAGGCTGTGCTGATATGGTTAGTATGGCTCGCCCTTTTTTGGCTGACCCAAATTTTATGAAAAAAGCAATATCAGGTAACGAAAAAAAGATTGCACCATGTATCGCATGCAACCAAGCCTGCCTAGATCACACCTTTAGTGGTAAAATTAGCTCATGTCTTGTAAATCCAAAGGCCTGCTTTGAAACAGAGTTGGTTAGCACCAAGGCATTAAATAAAAAGTCAGTTGCAGTTATTGGCGCAGGGCCAGCGGGTATGTCCGCAGCTGTTGAAGCTGCACAGCGTGGACATGCAGTGACTTTATTTGAAAAGGCTCAGGCAATTGGTGGGCAACTTAATTTGGCTAAAATGGTGCCGGGCAAAGAAGAGTTTTGGGGGCTGGTGGATTGGTTTGAGGAGATGCTGAATAGTAGTGGAGTGGATGTTAGATTAGGTAAAATAGTTACTTCGACTGATGTCATAGGGTTTGACGAAGTCATCGTTGCTACAGGTGTTATTCCGCGAGATCCAAAGATTAAGGGTCAGGAAAAAAACAACGTCTTGAGTTATGCGGAAGTATTAAAGGGTGGTAGAAAAATTGGTCAAAAAGTTGCTGTTGTTGGAGCTGGCGGCATTGGTTTTGACGTGTCCGAATACTTAGTTCATGAAAGCAGAAGTGACTTTAAACAAATAGAAATTCCTGATTGGATGAAAGAATGGGGTGTGGGAGATCCAGAGCAAACAGCTGGAGGATTGGCAGAAAGCGGACCAAGACCAGAAGAAGCCTCGCGACAGGTTATTTTGATGCAACGGAAAAAGCAAAAACTTGGCCGGAATTTAGGGAAAACTACTGGTTGGATTCATCGTAGTGCCCTCAAGATGAAAAACGTTCAAATGGTCGGAAACTTAAATTACGAGGAAATAAACAAACACGGCATTATGGTTTCTGATGGAAAAACACGTGAAAACCCAAGATTGGTGGCTGCTGATACAATTGTTATATGTGCAGGTCAAGAAAGTGAACGCAGTTTAGCTGATGACTTGATGAAAAAGGGCAAAGCTGTCCATATTATAGGAGGAGCAGATGTTGCTTCTGAGCTTGATGCCAAGCGAGCCGTTGATCAAGGTATACGGCTAGCTATCTCTTTATAATCAAATTTTTAAAAAATCATAAGTTGCTTACGGCATTATTAAAATTGCTTCGACACGCCTGTTTTTCTTCCTAGATTTTTCTGTTGAGTTGTTAGTTTTCGGCGAAAGAAAGCCAATTCCCTGAGCTGATATTCTACTTTGGCCAATACCATAGTCTTTGATTAATCTATCTACTACTGCTTGTGCACGGTTTCTAGATAGTTCTATATTTTTTCTTAATTCTCCAATAGCGTCGCTGTGCCCAACTAATATAATTGAAGAACCAGGCGTCACTTTTAAGAAATTTGCCAAAGCTGATAAGCTCTCAAAAGGGCCTGGGCCCAAATCAGAAGATCCACTTCGATAAATTAAATCATCCAGCACAATGGCGCCGTCTTCCTTTAATTTAGAGCTATAGTTATCTTTCAAGGGTTCTTGGTCTTGCAAAATAAAATCATTAATCGTCGTTCCAATCGATAGAATTTGTAAATAAATTGTGTTTCCAAGTTTACTTGCAACTAAAGAAATAGCAGAGCGATTTTTTACAGCTGTGACTACTGAATAATTTGCAACGTTAACAAGCATATAGGGTGGGTTGGAAATAGTAAGTTTTTTACGAAAATTGAATCCACCACACACGTTAGTTTTACAATAAAGTTCAATGCTAAATTGCTTATCATTTAAGTGTGTAATTATCGGTTGTAACATTTGATCTAATGTTAATGACGTTCCATCGATTTGAAAAACTTTGGTTGTGGTTCTACCCCTAACATCGAGCCTAGAAATGCCTTTCTCTCTATCCCAAGCAGAAATTTCTACAGAAATATTTTTAACGCCAGTTGTATCAGATAGAACTAATCTAGCCGAAGAAGGCAATTCAAGGGCGAAGACATAAGTGCTCATCAAACACACTAAACTAGCCAATGTATTAAAGAATAATTTAACGATCTTTTGAGTGGTAATCATCGTTTGGTTTCATATTCAGGGCGCTTGCTACGCGGTTGCTCATATTAAAGAAAGCAATAATATTGGTTATGTCCCAAATATCAGCATCGTTAAAACCTACATCTCGTAAATCTTGGCGGTCAGTTTCATCAATCTTATGGCTTTCAATTGTGACTTTTTCAGCAAACTCTAGCATGGCTCTGCAACGAGAATCTAAATGTGCAGTTCTAAAATTCATTACTAGCTTTTCACCAAGTATTGGATCACCAGACAACTCTCTTACGGCGGCGCCATGAGCTGTTAGACAATAAAAACATCGGTTGATTGAGGAGACAACGACGGCTATCATTTCTCTTTCTAATTTTGATAAATTACTGTTTGCCAACATTAATTCATTATATAAGCCAGTGAAGGCATTTAATTTATCGATATTAAACGAATGAGCTTTCAAAACGTTTGGAACAAGACCAAGCTTATCTTGGCATGCACTAAAATATTTTTGAATCCCTTCTGGAAGAGGATCGACCGGTGGCAAATTTAACGATGTTGTAAGATCTTTTGCTTTCATATTTAGGCCTCTGGAATACGATAGTGATATTTATTCACAAGTTGGAACTCAAGTGAAGTGTAAAGACTAGTAGCAGCAGCATTTGCTTCTGTTGTGACTACCATTAATTTTGCACAATTATGTTTTTCTGCCCACTGTCCAGCGTACTGCATTAATGCCCGAGCCACGCCCTGGCGTCTAAAGTTTTGATCAACGACAAGTGCGTGGAGAAATGCCACATTTCCACTCTTTGCTATAAATGCTGATGCGACTGGATTGTCACTCCAACGTCCTAGGATACTTGTTTTAATTTGACTTGCTCTATTCATTACAGACTGTCTTTGCAAGCCAATACCGTTAGAGTTCCAGAGCTCTTTTTGGATATGTAGCGGGGGCCAAATCGAAAACATACTGATTGGCGGTGGCTTACTTTTTATTAGCTCAGTTACAGGAATTTCAAAAATATAACTTTTATCAAAAACTTGATAATTCAGCTTATTCAACTCTTTTTCAAATAAACTATCTGACTGGTAAATCATAAAGATTTCAGATTTACCTAATTTTCTTAAAAGGTCTTTTAATTTTCTGAAAGAAGTTTCTTCCCAAGTTCCCTCTAAACTAATTGCTGATGCACGCTTTCCGGCTCCATTACTGATACGTATTGTCCAATCGTCAAAGTGAATAACCTGTTCAGGTGGCCAAGTATCCTCAAGAAATTTCAAAAATTCGCTTTGGTTAGTTTTAAATTTCATGCGATAGTGCGGACTTTTTCTTCTGCCTTTATCATCAGTTTTTTATCTTTTCCTCTGATAACTATATTTGTGCCATGGATCCCGTTTTCATCAAAAGGGTATGATCCAAAATCTAACTTACTGAATGCTTTTACTATTTGTTCCAGTTCCAAAGCTATATCGCCTTCACCTTTATATAGTTTAATTGAGAGTGATAATGTAGGGGTTCCTTTTTTTAGACTTGGTAAAACTTTTTGTAGCATGGATTGAAAAATTTTTGGGACACCTGCCATTACATATACGTTTTCGACTATGTAACCAGGAGCTCCAGAAATTAGATTTTCAATCAAGTCTGCTTTTTCTGGAATTCTAGCCATTCGAAGTCTTGCTTCATTTAATTCTATTCCTTTTCCATCATAATATTTTTTTAAGATTTTGAAAGCGTCAGATCGAACGGAGACTTGTCTTCCAAAAGCTTCTGCAACACAATCTGTTGTAATGTCATCATGAGTTGGTCCTATTCCACCAGACGTAAATAAATAATCAAATTTTGTGCTCAATTCGACGACATTGGACACAATGACCGCAGCATCATCCCTTATAAATCGTGCCTCGGATAAGTTTATTCCTATTTCAGTCAATTTATTTGCTAAATGATGCATGTTTGCGTCCTGAGTTCTTCCAGAAAGAAGCTCATCGCCAATTGCGAGCATAGAGGCTGTTGGTTGTTCCATGATTTATCCTTAACATTCCATCCTTGGAAACATATATCTTCGGTATGCAATTTAAAACTAATCTCATCAAAGGTAAATTACTCAAACGCTACAAAAGGTTTTTGGCTGATATTATTTTGGAGGATGGAACAGAGGTAATTGCTCACTGTCCCAATCCTGGTTCGATGATGGGTTTAGCAACAGTAGGCACTACAGTTTGGCTGGAGCCAAATAACGATCCAAAAAAAAAATTAAAATATGGTTGGCGTTTGGTTGAATATAAAAATCAAATGATCTGCATCGATACTAGCATTGCCAATATCGTGATCAAAGAAGCATTAGAAAAAAAAGAAATTCCTGAGCTAAGCTATCAGTGCTTTAAACCAGAAGTAAAATATAGTGATAATAGCAGAATAGACTTTCTATTAACGTCACCAAGCCAACAGACTTATTTGGAGATAAAAAGTGTAACTTTGATGAGAGAAAAAGGCTTAGCTGAATTTCCGGACTCAATAACAAAAAGAGGGAGTAAACATTTAGAGGATCTCTCAAAAATGGTGACATCTGGATATAAAGCGGTTCTTTTATTTTTATGTATGCGAAACGATGTTAATTGTGTACGTATTGCTGCTGATTTAGATAGTATATATAATGAAAATATTAAGGTGGCCTTGAAATCTGGCGTTCAGTTGATTTGCTACGATACGCAGGTAACAAGATTTGGAGTGAGATTAGGAAAACCTATTGTGGTCGAAATTTGATTTTAACCTAGTTCTTAAGTATCTTTTAAAGGAAACTCAAAGTGAAAAAAATTAATGGTGTAGGTCTTACAAAGGACGGGATTGACCTGTATTCAAAAAATGATTTTTTAGGAATGCATAAGGCTGGAAGGCTTGCAGCACAAATTTTAGATGAAATTGGTGAATTTGTTTATCCCGGCCAATCCACCGCTGAAATTGATAAAATTATTGAGGATAAAGTCAATCAGCTTGGTGCTAAGTCTGCAACCATAGGATATAAGGGCTATGAACATGCGAGTTGCATCAGCATTAATCATGTAGTTTGCCATGGGATTCCTTCTGATAAAAAATTGAAAGATGGCGATATTCTAAACATAGACGTCACTGTTATTTACGAAGGCTGGTATGGGGACACTTCTCGAATGTTTGTGGCTGGTAAATTAAGTCGAAAAGCCGAGCGTTTAATACAAGTTACACATGATGCGTTATTCAAGGGTATAGAAGCTGTTAAGCCAGGTTCTACTTTTGGAGACATAGGTCATGCAATTCAGAAATTTGTAGAAAAAAACCAGATGTCTGTTGTGAGAGATTTTTGTGGACATGGCTTAGGTCGAGTTTTTCACGCTCCACCAAATGTATTACACTATGGTAGGCCAGGCATAGGAACTCGATTGGAAGAGGGTATGTTTTTTACAATTGAGCCAATGGTCAATTTAGGAAAACCTGGAACAAAAACTCTCGATGATGGTTGGACCGCTGTTACTAAAGATAAAGAATGGTCAGCTCAATTCGAACATTCTGTCGGGGTGACTAGTGGAGGGTGCGAAATTTTTACTCTTTCACCTCAAAATACGTTTCACCCAACCTATTAATTAAATGTTTATAACATGTTTGGAGTTAAAAAATGGGCATAGCTACCCCCATATCTACGACAATCATGGATCGAAAAACTTTTGATAGCGTTTATTTGCTGGCCCTCTTCCAAAATAATTAAAGTTTCCTTATTTAGAAGCTCGCATTTTTCAAGGATTTTTAGAGCTTGCTGTCCTAAGCCCTTTCCATAAGGAGGATCAATAAAGACTAAATCAAAAATATCTTTACATAATGCTGGGAGCTTTTTTGTAGCGTCTGCTCTAATCACCTTAGCTTTATTTTCCACTTCACAAATAGAGATATTTTTTCTTAAAAGTTGTATGGCATGCTGTCCGTTATCAATAAATACAACTGATTTTGCGCCACGCGATAGAGCTTCTAGACCCAAAGCTCCTGTCCCAGCAAAAAGATCTAGTGTGTAGCAATTTTCTAATTTATTACCAAATCTTCCACCAATTATGAGATTAAAGATGGACTCTCTGACACGGTCACTTGTTGGTCTCAAGTGTGCTGAGAGGTCCCCTTTCCCAAGACCAACTAAATTCCTTCCTTTATTAATACCGCCGATAATACGCACTATTTTAATAAAACTTTTAAATTGAAATCTGCATCTTTTAATTGACTTTTTGACGGTGATTTATTGGCTTCGATTAAACGTTTGCCAATCATATAGCAACGCGGATCATTAAGCGCATCTACGGCCAGCAAACTCTGGCCCGAATAATACCAATGAGATACTTGTTTGCTTTCGCCTTTTCTAACAATAACATCGTCGTACCCAGTGTTTAAGCCTGCGATTTGCAATTTTAAATCGTATTGGTCAGACCAAAACCAAGGTTTGGGAATATAATTTATATTTTTTTTCATAATGTTTTGCGCTACCACTGTTGCCTGATCTATAGCATTTCCAACGCTTTCCAGCCTTACCAAAATATTTTTGTACTCAAAAGAAGTACAATCGCCGGCAGCGTATATATTCGAAACTGAAGTTTGACACTTATCATTAATAAGTATGCCGTTATTGATTTTTAAATTTGCACCTTTGGCCAACTCGGTGTTTGGAGTAATACCTATTCCAACAATCACAAAATCAACATTTACATCTGAACCATCTGTTAATGAGGCGCTCAGAACTTTTTCACCAACTATTTCTAATTTATCTAAACCAATAGCTTCTTTTATCTTAACTCCATTTGAAATATGTAGTGAGCGTATGTAATCTGACGTTTCTTTGGCCGCAACACGTTTTAAAATACGTTCTTCAATTTCAACTAATGTAACATCAACTCCAAATTTTCGTGCAGTTGCTGCCGCCTCCAACCCAATATAACCACCTCCTACAATCAATAAGCGCATTCCACTTTTCATAAATGCTTCGATTGAATTCGCGTCATTTAAATCTCGCATAGTAAATAGATTTTTAATTTTGCGACCAATATAAGGGGGTAACTCGCGAGGCTTAGAGCCAGTAGCAAGTACCAAGTGATCATATTTTAGACTACCATCGCTAAATTCTACTCTTTGTTGGTTTGGATCTATTTTAAGGGCCGATTTTCCAATGTGAAGTTCAATACTTTTGTCTTGATAAAACTCTTTAGGCCGAAGAAATAACCTCTCTAAAGTCATTTCTCCTGCCATATATTTTTTTGAAAGAGGTGGCCTCTGATAAGGTAGATAATCTTCCTGTCCGATCAATACAACGCGATCTTCATGACCTTCGTCTCTCAACTTAGAGACTACTTCTGCACCGGCCTGACCAGCACCTATAACAATGGTAGTTGCCATGTAGCTCTCATATTTTTCAGTAGCCAATTTTATATTTTATTCTATATGTAGTTTTGATAAAAATAACAACTTCTTAAAGGCTTTACATGAAAATCTCAGTTGGGCAAAAGATACCTAATGCAACTCTTTCCTTCTTTGGATCTGACGGAGTTTCACACATAGAACTTATCGACCTATTAAAAGAAAAAAAAGTTGTAATTTTTGCTCTACCTGGAGCCTTTACAAATACCTGTAGTAGCAAGCACCTTCCCGGTTTTATAGAAAAAAGCTCGCTTATCAAAAGTGAAGGGGTGGATGAGATAATTTGCATCTCGGTAAATGATCCTTTCGTAATGTCAAAATGGGGAGAGACTACTGGAGCCAATGATGCAGGTATAAAAATGTTAGCTGATCCTGCTAGTGCTTTCACCAAGTCAATTGGGACAGAATTTACTGTTCCTCCAATTGGTTTTTTCAACAGGTCAAAACGTTGTGCTTTTATTGTAGAAAATCAAAAAATTGTTTACGCTTATCTGGATGACGCCTCTGGTGTTGTGACTGGGTCGAGCGCTGAAGCTGTATTGTTAAATCTTCAAGACTCGTAGAGCTTATCCATTTCCTGAGCTAATTTAACATCCAAAATCGTTATGGATCCTTTGTCGTGGGTGGTTAATAAAACATTTACAGTTTTGTAAACATTACTCCACTCAGGATGATGGTTAAGTTTTTCAGCCCAAACCCCAGTTTTCACCATCCAACCTAGTGCCTCAATGAAGTTGGAAAAAATAAACGTTTTTTTAATTGCAACTCCATCAGCGCTTTTTTCCCATCCGTTTTTCGTGAGATTTTCTAAATCTTCAATCATTTTTATTTTCTCCTTTTTTAAATGGTGTAAATTGAGATAATATTTTGATATCTTGTTTCACAGCGTTTTTCTCTGAAAATAAGTACTCTTCAACAGCTCTGCTAAAACTTTCTTCACCTATCCAGTGTAAAGAAAATGTTTCTGTTGGAACATAACCCCGGGCTATCTTATGCTCTCCTTGAGCACCAGCCTCAACTTTATTTAGACCGTTAGCTATGGCAAATTCAATGGCTCTGTAATAACAAATCTCGAAATGCAGAAAAGGATAATCTTCGATACAACCCCAGTATCGCCCAAAAAGAGTATCCGAACCAATGAAATTTAAAGCACCGGCGATATATTTACCTTCTTTTCTTGCCAATATCAGAAGTATTTTTGAACGCATAGTTTCATGAATTTGATCAAAAAATTGTCTCGTTAAATATGGTGTTCCCCATTTTTTATTTCCTGTGTCTTGATAAAACTCCCAAAAGTAATTCCAATGATCTTTTTTGATTTCTTTTCCAGTTAAGATTTCGATTTGACCACCAAAATCGTTTGCTTTTGCTCGTTCTTTATTGATATTTTTTCTTTTCCGGGAAGATAATGCATTTAAAAAGTCATTAAAATCACTGTATCCGTCGTTTAGCCAATGGAATTGTTGTGAAACCCGACCAAGCATTCCAAGTTGCTGCCCCAGTTCAAATTCTTGCTTACTACAAAAGGTTGCATGAAGACTGGATAATTTATTTTGCTTACACAGTTCAATAGCACTCTTAAGCAATAAAGTAGCAGTATGATTAGGAGCATTTTCTGATACTAGGATCCTGCGTCCTGTGACTGGTGTGAATGGTATTGAAATTTGAAGCTTTGGATAGTAGCGACCGCCAGCACGTTCGAAAGCGTGCGCCCAATTATGATCAAAAATATATTCGCCCTGTGAATTAGATTTCAAATATAGAGGAACGGCTCCAACTAATTTATTTTCTGATATTGCCGCTAAATGATATGGCAACCAGCCGGTATTTTCTCCAACGGATCTACTTTTTTCTAGTGCATTCAAAAAATCATAGCTTGTGAATGGATCTTCAATTTTAACAAAACCGTCAGTTGAATGAGATGCAGCACATCTATCCCATTCTTTCCGATTTAATTCGGAAATAGAGTTTACAACTTTTATGCTGATAGAATTATCCGACATATGCCTGTAACTAATTACGAATTCTCATTCGAACACCTTGAAAATGAATTAATCTTGCTAGGGGAACTTTCAATTTTTTTATCTAACGTGTTCCTACTCTACGTAGGTTTTGAGGTGTCAAAACCTACGTCCAGATTAATAGCTTTTAATTTAGTAAGGCTGTTAGGCTATTTGGAAGATACCGTCTATCTCGACAGCAACACCAAGAGGTAATGAATTGGTAGACACTGCAACTCGAGCATGCTTTCCTGCTTCACCAAGTACATTTCCCATAAGATCTGAGGCTCCATTGATGACTTGGGGCTGGTGGGTAAAGTCAGGCATAGAATTCACAAAACCAGTAAGCTTTATAACACGCACCAACTTATCTAGATCTCCCGCACAGGCTGATTTAACCTGAGCCAAGAGATTTATAGCGCAGAACTTTGCTGCCTCCGCGCCTTGATCTATTGTCATGCTTTCGCCTAATTTTCCCAAGATCAGCCCACTCGCATTTTGTGAGATTTGACCGGAAACATAGAGCACGTTTCCGACTAGAACATAGGGAACGTAATTGGCTGCAGGAGCAGGAGCATCTGGTAATGTGATGCCTTCTTCAGCTAGTTTTTTTTCATAAATTCCCGTCATGTTAGATCCCATTCTTCAGTTTGAAAGATTTTCATTTATAATAATTTAGACAATAGCAGAAAATAATTTTTTTTAAATTTTTAATAGAGCTTTTTTCTGGCTATGAAAAATCTAAATTCCAAAACCAAATTTTATTCTAAGATCTAGACTATCATATTTTTGGATGTATATGTTCAATTATGAAACTTTTGTACAAACCAATACTCTTTTTTGTTGTACCATTATTTTTCTTGTCTGCCTGTTCTCCAAGTTTCAAATTAGGTAATTACGATGATCCTTATGAGAATGTTAACCGAAAAAGTCATGAGATTAATAAAACCATTGATAAAAAAGTTTTGAGGCCATCTTCTAAGGTCTACTCAAAAGTTTTTGGTGAAAAGCCTAGGAATGCCATCTCAAACTTTTCTGAAAATTGGGGACTGCCAAAGGATTTAGTAAATTACACGCTTCAGGGTGATATTGGCAATGTAAGTAAAACTACTGGCCAATTTTTAATTAACTCTACAATAGGAATTGCCGGGGTATTCGACCCATCTGAAAAATTTGGAATAAGTGCTCGAGGGACAGATTTTGGTGAAACTTTGCACAGGTGGGGAGTTTCCGAAGGTGATTACGTTGAAATAATTTTTCTAGGCCCTTCAACAGAAAGGGATGCTTTGGGGAAAGTGGCTGATTTGGTATTGGACCCGGTGGGCTTTGTCCTCAACCCTTGGCAGTCTCGCTTTAGGACAACTGCTAATGTTGGCAATGTTTTAGGAAATAGAGCTGCTTTAGGGGCAACAATCGACAGCGTTCTCTACGACAGTGCGGATAGTTATTCTCAGACGAAACTAGCCTATCTTCAAGGGCGCCGTTTTCGGCTGAACCCAGAAATTTCTGAAGTTTACACAGATCCCTATGACGAGATGGATGATTAATAACATGATTGACAGGCGTCGGTTTTTGTTTTCAACAACTATATCAGCAACTGTGGGGACAGCCACTTTTGGATGGGCCGCGGACGCAAAAGATGCAGAAGTTTTGGTTACAAATTTGGTTGCTGATATTAATGCGGTCATCTCTTCTGGTAGTTCAGAATCAGTAATGGTGAGGCAATTCGAAAAAATTTTTAAATCGTATGCAGATGTGCCAACAATTGCTAGATATGCTTTGGGAAATGATGCGAGGGCTCTTTCAAAATCCCAAATGCAAAGGTTCACAAAGGTTTATTCTGTTTATGTTTCGCATAAATATGGTCGGCGGTTTCGAGAGTTTATAGGTGGCAAAATCGTGGTTCAAAAATCACGTCCGGTCAAAAGTTTTTTTGAAGTGGAAACTTTGGCGCACCTTAAGGGATGGGAGCCGTTTACTGTCTCATTTCTGGTGTCAAATAGATCTGGCCGATTGCTTTTCTTCAATATGTTTATCGAAGGAATAAATATGCTTTTATCTGAAAGAACCGAAATAGGTGCTATGTTGGATAAACGCCGCGGTAATATAGAGAAGGTAATGGAAGATTTGCAAAATTCGATTTAATTCGGTTCAAAAAAGTTTATTAAAAAATTTTCCAAGTATTGTTGTTAACGAAGAAGGCTCACCTACCACGTTGCTTATATTTTTACCTGAATTCCAATTTTGCTTATTTGACAGGAGTGGTGTTGGTGTTAGGTCTGAGTGAATTTCCTCCATAATAGTGCGCCAAATATCAGCGGGTAATCCTCCTCCGGTAACTCCTTGAAGTGGTGTGTTATCATCATAGCCTATCCAGACACCTGCAACATAATACTTTGAGAATCCTATAAACCAGGCATCACGTGCAGATTGTGATGTGCCAGTTTTTCCAGCTATTTCCCAATCAGGAAATTTAGCTCTTTTCCCCGTTCCATTTTTTGTCACTTCTGACATCATAAAAATTAAATCCTGAGCGGTTTCTGGGTTGACTACTCTCATATTGGGCCTTTCTGATTTAGCCATAAGGATCTCATTTTTATTCTTTTTTAGTTGTAACTTTTCCCAACCGAATGGTTCGACCCTAGTACCGTGATTTAAAATAGTTGCGTACGCTCCAACTAAATTTAGAAGAGTGGCCTCAGAAGTGCCAAGTGCAATTGCTGGTCCATTAGTTGGATCCGAATGTAATCCAAACTTTTTTCCTAGTTCTGAAACACTTGTTCGTCCAACAGCTTCGGAAATTTTTACTGCTGGAATGTTCAGCGACTCGGAAAATGCCTTGGTTAATGTAACTTCTCCGCTAAAAGCTTTTGAATAATTTTTCGGTGTCCAAGAATTTGACCCTTGCAAATTAATTGTCATTTGTTCGTCATTGACAAGATCATTTGGAGAATAGCCCATTTCTAAAGCGGCAGCATAAACAATTGGTTTGAAAGAAGATCCAGTCTGCCTTAATGCCTGCGTTGCTCGATTAAATAGACCGGTTCCACTTTCTTCTCTACCGCCAACCATTGCCCTTACAGCACCATTTGGAGACATGATAATTACAGCAGCTTGTGCTTTAGAGTGCTTGTTAACTTGATTTGTAAAGACACTTCTAACAGCCTTCTCAGCAGCATTTTGTATAATTGGGTCAAAGGTAGTTGTAATTATTACATCTTCTGTTGTTTCATATGTGAGATATTTGGGTAGGCTAGCCATCACCCAATCAGCAAAATACCCACCGGTCCTTGATTGAGCAATTTTTGACAAAACCGCAGGATGTTTCCGAGCAAATTTTGCTTCGCTTGTGCTCAAAAACTTCTGGCTTTCCATCAAGCCTATTATTAAGTTAGCCCTTTCTTGGGCTCGTTTTAAATTATTAGTCGGGGCGTAACGCGTGGGTGCTTTTAATAAGCCAGCCAACATTGCAGATTCTGATGGGTTTACTTCCTTGGCGGATTTTGCGAAATATCTTTGAGCAGCGGCTTCAAAACCGCGTGCTCCAGCGCCCAAAAATACACGGTTGATATAAATTGTAAGAATTTCATCTTTTGAAAATTTGAATTCTAATGAAAGAGCATAAAAAGCTTCTTTGAGTTTTCTCCAAACAGTTGATTTTCGGCAGCTGGCTTCAAAGGCTTGTTCGCTTTTCCATTCAGATTGTCTGAACGTATTGCCTAGGCAGACTAATTTTGCAGTTTGCTGGGTTATCGTTGACCCGCCATGACCGGACAGCGGGCCGCGTCCTTCTTTTAAGTTTATGTATACTGCGCTTGCTATACCCCTGGGACTTATACCGAAGTGTGCGTAAAATCTTCTGTCTTCGGTCGCTAGTACTGCATTTTTTAAATGTGGTGAGATATTATTTGCGGTAAGGTTTTCAGAAAAATTATCACCTCTCCAGGCAAAAAAATCTCCCGTATTATTTTCAAGTGTCACAGATCCACGAGAGCGTTCGTCCAAAAGACTGTCAAATTCTTTTAGGCCTATGTAATAATAGCTTACCGCTATCGACATACCTAGGATTACTATCAAGCTGGTCCGCCAAAAAATCCCCCACATTACTTTTAAAATGAAGAAGCTGATTTTTCGCAGAAGCCGAATTAAAAAGCTTGGAATTAAACTTACGGAGCGGTTTGATTTTTTTTTCTTTATATTTTTTTTCTGCGATAACTTTATGGGTTCTTTTTTAAAACGGTTCTCGGCAATCAAAGAATTGCGATACCTATTTTTTTTCTTGATGCCTGCCATTTTACGCTCTTTTCCTCCTTTCTATAGTCATTTTGTTCATGTGTTGAGTGAAAACAGAACCTTTTTCAATTGAGTAATAGATTAAATTTTAATCAAAATTAAATAAATGCGCAAAAAATGCGCACAAACAGTCAATTTATTGGATTTTTTTTATTTCAGAATCTTCGCATTTGCGGAGAAATGAATTTTCTTCATATGGCATTAGCGAACTTGCGAAAGGCAAAACAAATGAATTTAATCATAGCTACTATCAAGCCATTCAAGCTGGAAGACGTTCGAGAGGCGTTAACAGGTTTGGGTGTTAAAGGTATGATGGTTACTGAAATCAAAGGCTTTGGTTCTCAGTCGGGTCATACTGAAATCTATCGAGGCGCTGAATACGCCGTTAATTTTGTTCCAAAAATTAAACTAGAAATTGTTGTTGAACAATCGATGACGGATCAAGTCGTCGAGACGATAAAATTATCTGCGCACACCGGAAAGATCGGTGATGGAAAAATATTTGTCCTTGATGTCCAACAAACCATTCGCGTGCGTACCGGTGAGACCGGCGCTGACGCAGTATAAAAGAGGTAAGTCTTCGATGAAAAAAATCATTTTTTAAAATATTTGGCGTAAGCGCTCTAATTGCTACGGTTGCATCGCAATCAATTGCACAAGACGCGCCAGCATTAGTTCCAACAGATTCAGTATTCATTTTAAATAGTTTGCTGTTTTTAGTGGGTGGGTTTCTTGTTTTTTGGATGGCAGCTGGCTTTTCTATGCTAGAAGCTGGTTTAGTTCGCTCAAAGAATGTCACAATGCAGCTGACCAAGAATATGGGTCTATTTTCCTTAGCTGCAGTGTTTTACTACTTGATTGGCTACAACTTGATGTATCCTCTCGGTGATTGGATGTATGATGGCGTAATATCGGGTATATGGGGTGTTGCCGTTTTAGAAGCCGTTGGAGTAACTGCGGATGGCGCAGATGATTATGGTTATGCGTCAACAGGTTCTGATTTCTTTTTTCAACTCATGTTTTGTGCTGCTACGGCGTCGATAGTGTCTGGAGCTTTAGCGGAGAGAATTAAGCTTTGGCCCTTTTTAATCTTCACAATCATTCTTACAGCTTTAATCTACCCTATTCAGGCCAGCTGGAAATGGGGCGGAGGATTTTTAGATGGCATGGGCTTCCTCGACTTTGCAGGTTCAACGGTTGTACATTCCGTCGGTGGATGGGCCGCTTTGATGGGGGCAATAATACTTGGTCCTCGTATTGGAAAGTATGCTAAGGACGGTAAAGTTGTCCCAATCCCTGGATCGAATTTAGCATTGGCAACACTAGGGACTTTTATTCTTTGGATGGGTTGGTTTGGGTTCAACGGGGGTTCTCAATTAGCAATGGGTTCAGTTGGCGACGTAGCTGATATTTCAAGGATATTTTCCAATACCAATGCTGCAGCTGCCGGTGGCGCTATAGCTGCCTTGTTACTAACCCAGTTTCTCTACAAAAAACCTGACTTAACAATGATATTAAACGGTGCATTGGCTGGATTGGTGTCAATAACAGCGGAGCCTTTAACACCTACTTTGGGAGCGGCAACTTTGATTGGTGCTGTTGGTGGGTTGATAGTAGTCTTTACTGTTCCTATGTTAGACAAGTTTAAAATTGATGACGTGGTGGGTGCGATTCCAGTTCACCTATTTGCAGGAATTTGGGGAACAATGGTTGTGCCCGCAACTAATTCTGATGCATCATATGTAACACAATTTATATCAATAGTTATTGTAGGTGTGTTTGTTTGTGTCACTGCAGGCATCACGTGGACTATACTAAAATCTGCGATGGGTATCCGTGTGGGTGAAGAAGAAGAAATCTCTGGATTGGATGTGTCTGAGCTTGGGATGGAAGCGTATCCTGAGTTTTATAAGGGATAAAATTCACAGGTTGTCGAATATGAATAGCAGAGGCCTTAATAAAAGGCCTCTGCATATGAATTTTACGGGGGATTAAAAAAATGGAAATATTAAGTTTTTCGGTTTCTACACCGTTCTGGATTTGGCTGCTTTTTGCGCTCACAACTGCCTATTATTATGATATTATGAAAAGGAGGATAGCTCGCTTAGAGCGAAAAATTTCAGATCTAAGTGACTAATATTTTCAATATAACAATTCGTTATAATAATCTCTGCAATTGACCATCATAAATTGGTTCCAAGGTTTCAGTTTCGAATAGTGATGAAACAGAGGTCCCATTCCAAATATTGAGTATAGCTTGGGCAAATATTGGAGCTGTTGGAACTATTCTAATATTTGCAGCTTTTGCTATAGGATCTGTGGCTTGAATTGAGTCTGTTATAACTAAGGATTTCATCACAGACTTGCTAATTCGTTCAACAGCTGGTCCAGATAGTACTCCATGGGTGATGTAAGAATGAACTTCGGCTGCACCATTCTCAATAAGCACTTCGGCTGCTTTACAAAGTGTGCCGGCCGTATCGCAAATATCGTCGACAATAATACATTTTTTGCCTTTGACATCACCAATGATTGTCATTTCGGCCACTTCTCCAGCTCTTTCTCTTCGCTTATCAACAATTGATAGTGGGGCATTTATCCGCTTGGCTAATTCTCTTGCACGAGCAACTCCCCCAACATCAGGCGAAACAACCATTACATCGTTAAGTCTATCAGAAAACTGGTGAATAATATCCAGAGCGAAAACCGGTGCTGCATATAAATTGTCGACAGGTATATCAAAAAAACCTTGTATTTGCGTAGCATGAAGATCGAGTGTCAGAACTCTTTCCACCCCTGCTTCTACTAACAAATTAGCCACAAGTTTAGCGCTTATCGGGGTTCTAGCCTTTGTTCGACGATCTTGCCTGGCATAGCCAAAGTAAGGGATAACGGCTGTTATACGGCTTGCCGATGAGCGACGCAAAGCATCGGCCATAATGAGAAGTTCCATAAGATTATCGTTGGCGGGATTGGATGTCGACTGAATTATAAACATGTCCTCACCACGAACATTTTCGTAAACTTCTATAAAAATCTCCTGGTCATTAAATCTTTCAATTCGAGCATCAACTAAATCGACATTAAGCCCCCGATGGACAGTCATGCGCCGTGTAATCGCTTTTGCTAAATTTTTGTTTGCGTTTCCAGATATTAACTTCGGTTCATTTAAGGCGGGCATCTATAAGAAATCCTCGCTTGAGTTAAAAGAATCATTTTGATGACTCCGGATAACATGGTGTCGCCATTAGGCAAAGATACAGTTTAATAATTTGAATTAATTGAAAGGTAAAATAATTACTTTTATTTATTTTGTGACTTTTATGATAGAGATTTTCTATCCAACTTTAAAATCAGAGAATTAGTTTTCCGTATCAGCAATGGATTCAAAATGCCCATAGAAAGACGCGCAGGATTTAAAATAAATTCTTTGAATTTAGGTAAAGGAGATGATCAAGCTTTATTCTTGCACTGTTCTTTAGCTAATAGCAGAGCTTGGTTACCTTTGGCAGATGAGTTTAAAGATAGACTTTCTATGACTGCATTCGATTTGCCAGGACATGGTATGAGCCAAGATTGGAACTATACATCTGATTATCAAGACCGTTGTCTTGATATAAGCTCAACTTTTATAAATAAGCCGATACATCTTGTGGGACACTCCTTTGGAGCAACGGTTGCTTTGCGTGTGGCGCAACGGTTTCCCGATTTTGTTAAATCCATTTCACTTATTGAGCCAGTATTTTTTGCAGCAGCATTTTCCGATTACGGTGAGTTAGAAGCACGATTTATGCTGGATCATGCTGATTACTTTACTGCGGGTGAAGATAAAAATTGGCAGTTAGCTGCAGAATTATTTCTAAAGCTATGGGGCAACAATGAAGATTGGAATTTGCTAAGTGAAATTAAAAAAAGACAATTTGCTCAAAGAATTCCGTTAACTTTTGAAATTTCTAAAGCTATTTATAGCGACCCACATGGCATGCTTAAAGAGCATGCTTTCTCCTCACTAACTGGTAAATCGTCGATAATTTATGGTGATAAGTCTCATTTTATAATGCCCTACATCGGCAAAGCCTTATCAGCTAGAATACCTAATACAGAACTTAAATGTATTCAAAACGCTGGGCATATGCTGCCTATCACGCATCCTAAAATTTGTGCGCAGATTATTAATAAAACAATTGAACATTAGCTTACTCGGTCTTTCCAATTCTTGGTTCAACTCCTTTAATAATTCGATCGATGTTTTGCTTATGACGAAAAAATATTATACCCACCAGGAGAACTAGTAAAATAATAGTATTTGGCTGGTTGAGAAATATAGCTGCAATTGGAGCGCTTAAGGAACTGGTTAAAGATGCAAGCGAAGACATTTTTCTTACGACAGCAACAAATAACCAAACAAAACAGCAGATAATTCCAAGAATAAAAAATAAAGCAATCGTAACACCAAGAAATGTGGCCACACCTTTGCCGCCTCTAAATCTCAGCCATATTGGGAGGCAATGACCAACTAGAGCGCTAAAAGCTGAAACTTGAACTGCATCTTCACCAAAATACTGTCTGACTATAAGAACTGCACAAATACCTTTCGAAAAATCGAAAAGAAGGGTTAAAAATGCTGCTAGTTTATTTCCAGTACGCAAAACATTGGTGGCTCCTATGTTTCCGGATCCTACTTTCCGCAAATCTCCAAGCCCGAGAACCTTTGAGATAATAATTCCAAAAGGGATTGATCCAGCTAAGTATCCAAATACACAAGCTGCAAGTAAGACCTCTGGTTGACTAGTAAATTCGGGTAGCAATTCTAACATTCAAAAATAGTTTTCCCTGCAACGATTGTACGTCTTACTTTTCCTTGTAGTTTATGACCATCGAATGGTGTATTCTTTGATTTCGACTTTAAAGTTTCCCTATCCAAAATGAAAGGAATGTCGGCATCAAAAATAATTAAGTCAGCTGGAGCGCCTGGGGTAATTCTTCCACTTGGTAAGCCCAGCAATAGTGCTGGGTTTAATGTCATGGTCTTTATGAGTTTTTCTAAACTTACTGATTGATTATGAAAAAGTTGGAGGCTTGCTGGTAGGAGTGTTTCAAGTCCGACTGCGCCAGCTGCAGCTGTTTCAAAAGGTAGACGTTTACTTTCTTCGTCCTGAGGAGTGTGGAAGGATGATATTACGTCTATTACTCCAGAATTCACGGCATCAATAATAGCCAGTCGGTCATTTTCCGATCTCAATGGCGGATTTAGTTTAAAAAAGCTTCTATAATCTGAAATGTCGAACTGGTTGAGAGTAAGGTGGTGTATTGATGTTCCGGCTGTGATTTTGTGCCCATTTTTTTTTGCCCTTTCTAGCGCTGGAATTGAACGGGCAGTAGTTATCTGATCGAAATGATATTGCACGCCAGTCAATTCCACCAGAGCCATATCCCTATCTAGAGCCATTCGTTCTGCAAGTGGCGGCACGCTTGGTAGCCCTCGCAACGAAGCAAACTTTCCTGATGTTGCCGAAGTATCCTCTGAAAGGTCGGGATCTTGCGGGTGCCCAATTACAAGGGCATCCAACGATTTAGCATAGCTTAATGCCCTCAATAGAATTTTCGAATTTTTAACTACATTAGTAAAATCTGTAAATGCCACGGCTCCAGCATCTTTCAGAAAACCGATCTCCGTCATTTCACGCCCTGCGCGTTCTTTTGTTAAAGCCACCATATGCAATACGTTTACGGGGCACACCTCCTGGGCTCTTCTGCGTATAAATTCCAAAACTTCTGGTGTATCGATCGCTGGATTTGTGTCTGGCCGAGTAATTATGGTTGTTATACCACCAGCAGCAGCGGCTGCTCCTGCTGACTTATAGCTTTCTTTATGTCGTTCTCCAGGCTCGCCAACCTTTACGCCAAGGTCTATTAATCCCGGGCTAATATATTGTCCCTGACAGTCAAAAGTTTCATCTGCTGTTTCTCTGGGGATAATTATACCGTCTTCAAACATGACTTCACCATCCGAAATGGTTTCATTCACAGGATCAATTACTTTTGCATTGGTTAGAAGTGTTTTCATTCAATTAGCCATGCTTGCCTGATTTATCATTCCTCGCCAAAAGATGCATTGCCGCCATTCTTATTGCGACACCCATTTCGACCTGTTCTTGGATAACTGATCTATTAATATCATCTGCCAACTCGCCATCAATCTCAACGCCTCTGTTCATAGGACCTGGATGCATAACAATTGCGTCCACTTTTGCATGGGACAGTTTCTCTTTATTGAGCCCGTAGCGGTAATAATACTCTCTTTCAGATGGTACAAAGCCTCCGTCCATTCGCTCTTTTTGCAATCTTAGCATCATTACTACATCCGCATCTTTTAAACCTGTGCGCATGTCTTGGAATACTTCGACTCCCAATTCATCAATTTCAGACGGCATTAGTGTAGATGGTCCTATTAATCTTACCCGGTTTTCCATTTTTCCAAGAAGAATAATGTTAGAGCGAGCAACTCTTGAATGAGCAATATCTCCGCAAATCGCTATGCTTAATCTATGCAATCTTCCTTTAGCGCGACGGATTGTTAAAGCATCCAGAAGCGCTTGTGTAGGATGCTCATGCCGGCCATCTCCAGCGTTTAAGACAGAGCAGTTAACCTTTTGTGCAAGTAGATCCACTGCACCAGATTGAGGATGCCTGACTATTAAAAGGTTGGGTTTCATAGCGTTTAAAGTGAGTGCTGTATCAATAAGCGTTTCACCTTTCTTAAGAGAACTTGCTTCCATAGATAAGTTCATAACGTTAGCTCCCAACCTTTTCCCTGCCAACTCAAAACTTGCTTGGGTTCGTGTCGAGTTTTCGAAAAACATGTTGATTTGGGTTAGCCCTGTCAGAGCCTCGGCTCTTTTGTCCTGCGATCGATTTAATTGTACGTAATTTTCGGCAAGATCTAAAATTTCTAATATTGCTTCAGGGCGCATGGGTTCTATCCCTAGCAAATGTTTATCCTTAAAACCCATTTGGAACTCTCTGTGATTACATAAGTTCATAATCATACCTTAAAACACAAACAAGAGCTTATTGTGATTTGTTAGTTGGATGCAGTTTTACTTTTTCGAAAGATTTATTACCTTTGAATTATGGATTCGAAGAATGACATGATAGACGCTTTGGAGTTGTTGAAGTGGCAGCTAGAACTAGGGGTAGATGAAAACGTTGGAAATATTCCTTTGAATAGATTTTCTGACCAGTCTCAACCAGATGACGTCAAAATAGAAACTCCAATTTCTACACAACAAAAAATGCAAAACATAAGCACTGCAATTACTGAGGCCGAAAGTCGAGCAGAGCAGAGCAAAACTTTAGATCAATTAAAAGCTTCATTAGAAAACTATCAGTTTTGTGATTTAAAAAAAGGATCTAGAAACTTAGTTTTTTCATCCGGTGATCCGGATGCGGAAGTGATGATTATTGGTGAGGCGCCTGGACGAGAGGAAGATATTCAGGGCGCGCCGTTTGTCGGTCGCGCTGGTCGACTTTTAGACAAAATGCTAAAACCAATTGGCCTAACAAGAAACAAAGACCAGCTAAATGACAACCTAATGAATACGGCTTATATTTGTAATGTGATCCCTTGGAGGCCACCGCACAATCGTGACCCAAATACAGACGAAATAGAAATGATGCTGCCGTTTTTGAAAAGACATATTTCACTGATTGAACCAAAAATTATTGTGGCTTTGGGCAATATCAGTTGCAGAGCTCTAATCGGTCAAACTGGTATAACAAAATTGAGAGGAAATTGGTTCGATTTTGATGAAATCCCATTGATGCCCATGTGTCATCCAGCATATTTATTAAGAAATAATTTAGCAAAAAAAGACGCTTGGTCTGATTTGTTAAAAATTAAGAGTAAGCTAGAGGGCATGGCGTGAGTATTGATCAAAGAAAAAGTTTTATACCTGTAAGGATTGCATTATTGACGGTGTCGGACACTCGCTCTTTGAAAGACGACAAAAGTGGTTCTGTTCTTGCTGAAAGAATAGAAATCTCAGGACATAAAGTCGTTAGCCGAAAACTAATTAGGGATGACAGACAGGAGATTAGATCGCAGCTTGAAAATTGGGTTAAAAGTGAAACTGTCGATGTTATTATATCAACTGGTGGAACTGGTCTTACGGGGCGAGATGTAACGGTAGAAGCCCATCGTGATGTTTATGAAAAAGAAATTGATGCATTTAGCATAGTTTTTTCAATCGTTAGTATGAAAAAAATTGGAACCTCTGCTATTCAATCGCGCAGCACTGCTGGCGTTGCTGGTGGAACGTATCTATTTGCTCTGCCTGGTAGTCCTGGCGCTTGTAAGGATGCGTGGGATGAAATTTTGGTAAAGCAATTAGATTTCAGACACCAGCCATGTAATTTTGTAGAAATAATGCCAAGATTAGATGAACATTTACAAAGGAAGTAGTGGAAGAAATTTTATTGTTGACTGGGAATTTCTAGTATTCCCACTAAAACCTCTCTATAGAAGAAAAAATTGAAAGTTGGCATTATGCGTTTTTTTCGTCAGGCTTTGATCGGTTTAACACTATTAACCCTCTCTCTGGGCATCTTATCCTATGCAGGTTATTTAATTAAGGATGCCTTAAGTGAAAGGTTCGCTCAAGAGGCAAGGGTTCCGCAACCACGAGAGCGTACTTTTGCTGTAAATGTTGTAACTGCAGAGCCTAAAGCAATAACTCCTCAACTTGAGGCGTTTGGGGAGATTAAAAGTCGCCGAACGCTAGATTTAAGGCTTGCATTAGGCGGTCAGGTAACAGGACTATCAGACAATTTTGTGGATGGTGGGCAAGTAAAGTCTGGTGAAAAACTAGTTGAAATCGACGATGCTGATGCCCAATCGTTCTATCTAAAAGCAAAGGCAGATATCATGGACGCGAAAGCTGAAGTGGAAGACGCTGAGAGAGCCCTTTTGCTAAGCAAAGACGAACTTGAGGCTGCTCTTAGACAGTCTGCGCTTAGAGAAACTGCGTTATCTCGTCAACGAGACCTACAGGTTAGAGGCGTGGGCACCAAGGCTGCTGTTGAAGCTGCTGAGCTTGCATTGTCTGCAGCAGAGCAATCTGTTTTGAACAGGCGAAGTGCCGTTGATCAGGCTAAAGGTCGAGGAGCTAGTGCAGGGACACGATTAATAAGAAGTCAGCTTGCATTAGATGATGCATCTCGCCGCTTAGAGGACACAAAACTTTTTTCCAAGTTTGATGGTGTTTTAAGTAATATAACCTTGGTTGAAGGTGGCATTGTAACTGCGAATGAACGCATTGGGCGTTTAATAGATCCTAATTCACTGGAAGTCGCTTTCCGAGTTTCAACTGCGCAATATAGCAGACTTTTAAACGAAAACGGCCAGATTATTAATGCACCTGCCTCTGTATCCCTAAACTTCATGGGATCCGAAATAACCACAAATGCGATATTAGAAAGAGACAGTGGTTCAGTAGCTGAAGGACAAACGGGAAGACTACTTTATGCTAAGTTAGATAAAGCCATTGGATTTAAACCAGGCGACTACGTGGTCGTAAAGGTGGACGAACCTGAGTTGCGATTTGCCATAAACTTACCTGCATCGGCGCTTAACGCAGATAATCAAGTTCTAATACTGAATGATGAGGAGCGTCTTGAAAATGTAGATGTTTCTTTATTACGCCGTCAAGGTGATAATGTGATAATTCGTTCACGTGATTTACCTGGTAAAGAAGTAGTTGCTCAAAGATCCCCACTTTTAGGTGCAGGTATAAAAGTGAGAGCTGTCAGATCGGGCGAAGCAGATAAACCGCCAAAGGCTCCTGAAATGATAGAATTGACTGAAGAAAGGCGACAAAAGTTAATTGAATTTATTGAAGGCAATAAATGGATACCAAAAACTGCTAAAGAGCGGACTATCGGAAAACTGAAAAAAGAAAAAGTGCCCGCTGAAATGGTAAGTCGTATCGAGAGCAGGATGGGGGGATGATGAGTTGACCCGATTATCACCTCAAACCGCAAATGGGATTTTATCATATTTTACGCGCCATAAAACTATGGCTAATTTGCTTTTAGTAATTTTGATAGTTGCTGGGCTTTTATCTTTGCCCAAAATGCGGTCACAATTTTTTCCTGATATAATAATTGATAACATAAATTTAAGTATTGTCTGGCAAGGTGCTGGTGCAGAAGACGTTGATGCGGCTATTGTCCGAGTTTTGGAACCAGTTTTACTTGGCGTCGATGGGGTCAGCGGTGCGAATAGTACGTCAAATGAAGGTCGAGCACGAATATCTCTTGAATTTGAACCTAACTGGGACATGGCGAGAGCGAAAGCGGATGTGGAAACAGCTTTGGACAGCGTTACTTCCTTACCACAAGATAGTGAAGATCCCACGATCATTAGAGGTAGATGGAGCGACCGCGTAACCGATGTTGTGATTTCTGGCCCAGTGGCAGTAGGTCAGTTGGGATTATTTGCTGACGAATTTGTCATGAGGCTTTTTACTGCTGGTGTAACACGCACCACCATGAGAGGGTTGGCTGCTCCTGAGACTGTTGTCGAAGTTCCTACGTCAAATCTAATCATGCATGATATAACCATGCACGAAATTGCCATGGCAATTTCTGAAGAGGTAAGCGCAGACCCTGCTGGGGACGTAGATGGCGCAAACGCGCGGGTTAGAACTGGGGTTGAGAAGCGACTAGCTAAGGATATTGGGTCCATTGTTTTACGCTCCAACTCGGATGGATCAAAACTTACAATTTCTGATGTCGCCGAATTAAATGTAAATGGAATAGATAGAGAAAGAACTTACTTTGTTGGAACTGATCCAGCTATTAGCATAAGAGTTGATCGTAATCAGCAAGGTGACGCGATTGATATTCAGCATAAAGTTGAAAGTATTGCTAGGGAACTAGAAGCGACATTGCCTGAAGGTACGAAATTAGAATTAATTCGCACTCGCGCTGAGACCATATCTAGCCGGCTTAACATGCTTTTAGATAATGGACTTGTGGGACTTGGTCTTGTTGTTACACTGTTGTTTTTATTTCTCAACACCAGAACAGCATTTTGGGTGGCTGCGGGTATTCCAACTGCAATGTTGACAGCAATAGCTCTAATGTATGCAGCAGGTATCACCATAAATATGATTTCTCTTTTTGCGCTTATAATAACATTAGGCATAGTCGTTGATGATGCTATTGTGGTAGGCGAACATGCTGATTATCGCGCTAGGTCTGGCCTACCGCCTATTGTGGCAGCTGAAACGGCGGCCCAAAGAATGTTTATGCCCGTTTTAGCTGCGACGATGACAACAGTAATCGCATTCTTTGGCTTAGTTGCAATAGGAGGCCGGTTTGGGGATCTTATTGCTGACATACCGTTCACAGTAAGTGTAGTTCTTTTGGCATCTTTGGTTGAGTGTTTCCTAATTTTACCAAACCATATGGCTCACTCTATTAACAATAGTTCAAAAATAAAATGGTATGATCGTCCAAGCCATGTAGTAAACATAGGCTTTGTTTGGTTTAGAGAAAATATATTTCGTCCTTTCATAAAGGTTGTTATCCGTGCTCGATATGTTGTTTTAGCCGGTACATTGCTTGTTTTAGCATCGCAAATCGTTTTATTTATTAATGGTTCAGTAACATGGCGATTTTTTAATGCACCTGAGCAGTCTTCGGTAACTGGAAATTTTGCAATGGTTAATTCAGCAACACGTGCCGACACGCTCGCAATGATGAAAATATTACAGACTACAGTTGATGAACTTGCAACTGAGTATGAAAAAGAACATGGACGCAATCCAGCAAAGTATGTTTTGGCCGAATTAGGTGGAAATTCGGGACGCGGGCTTTCCGGTACAGAAAATAAATCTAAAGATCTATTAGGTGGAATTTCTATTGAACTTATTGATGCAGATTTGCGATCTTACTCTAGTTTTTCTTTTGTTGGGGATTTACAGGATAAGATTGTTCGTCATCCCCTCCTTGAAGCAATATCATTTAGAGGGTGGCGTTCTGGGCCTGGCGGTGATGCATTAGATATCCAATTTTATGGAGCTAATGCTGTTACCCTTAAAAATGCTGCAGAGGCTTTAAAAACTGAACTAGAAGCTTTTTCCGCTGTTTCTGCACTAGAGGATGATTTGGCTTATGATAAAGAGGAAATTATTTTAGAACTAACTCCTCAGGGTAAAGCTTTGGGCTTTACTATCGATAGGCTAGGGGTTGTTTTGCGGAATCGCTTGAATGGTTTAGAAGCGGCTTCATACCCATTGGGGCCTCGCAGTGCGACTATTCGGGTTGAATTGCCCGAAGGTGAATTAACCTCAGACTTTCTGGAGAGAACACAACTCCGTGCAAATAGTGGGATTTATGTGCCGCTAGCTGATATTGTGAGCGTTGAGCGAAAAGTTGGTTTCTCAACCGTGCGACGGGAAAATGGCATTAGGCTTATATCTGTAACTGGTGATGTTTCGGAGGATAACCCCGAAGATGCAGAACAGGTCTTTGAAGCTCTAAAAAAGGAAATTTTGCCGGAGATTGCTACAGTAAATCAAGTTGAGTGGCGTATGTCAGGATTAGCTGAGCAAGAACAAGATTTTCTCAATGATGCACGCGTTGGAATGATTTTGACACTTCTAGGCATTTATCTTGTTTTAACTTGGATATTTGCTAGTTGGACAAGACCTTTTGTTATCATGTCAATAATCCCGTTTGGCCTTGTAGGTACTATCTATGGACACTTCATTTGGGATGTTCCTATGTCTATGTTCACGATTGTGGGACTAATTGGAATGACTGGGATCATAATTAATGACTCTATAGTTTTAATCTCCACTATAGATGAATACTCAAAAGAAAGAGGAATAATACCATCAATCATTGATGGTTCCGTTGATCGTTTAAGACCTGTTTTACTAACGACATTTACAACTGTTTTAGGCCTCGCACCACTTTTATACGAGCGCTCAACTCAAGCCCAATTTTTGAAACCAACAGTTATCACCTTAGTGTATGGCCTAGGCTTTGGACTATTGATCGTTCTTTTGGTTATTCCCGCTCTAGTCGCGATGCAAGAAGATATAAAGAGATTTAGGAAAGCTTATTTATTTGCTCTGCGATCGCAAAATAAATTCATTCAGCGTTTATTTGTGAGCTTAACTTTAGCCATTATATTATGGGGTGGATTAACCTTAGGGTTCATGCTTGTTTCGGGATCTCTAGCCCCACTACTTAGCGAATTAAATTTCATCCAAGCCCTTCCAGAAAACATGCTATCCGCACTTGCTTTATTTGTAACTGGCTCGTTTTTACTAATATTTATTTTTGCTTTGATAGGATACTTCATGTTTTGGAGGTCTAGAAATTTGCTGCAGGTTTAACACCCTTCCTGCTCGATAACCTGACCCGCATCGAGTTGAGTTATTGTAATTAAATCACCGCTTATTTTTACACTTGGTTTATCATACCAATCGCCACTAGCAGAGATAATTTTTCCTGGTTTAAACTGCTTGGGTTGTTCGATGCTAAGAGCGTCACGGTAACCCTTTATTGAAAAAAATACGTAAGAGCCTGTTTTTTCTAGGTAGGGTATGTCTGCCTCTATTTTAAAACCGGTTGGACCAAAAGTTATACTACAACGTGCGTTGCTTTTACCGAGATCAGAAGGCGACACCGGTAAATTAGCTAATGCTGCTAATAAATCAGTATTTATATCTTTAGATACGGCTTTTAATCCAGATTGGGTTTCAAACTCAATTGGGACACATTTATCATAGCAAATGCCAATACTTCCTTTAATTTTTAAATTTACAGGATCAGAATCTACTTTTGCCAGCATTTGTATTGGGAGGATAACTTCATTTTCGTACCCTATGCTTTCAAAGCCAGACGAACCAAAGACTTTTGGGCTTGGCCAGAGAACATTCAGGCTACCTATATTTAACGAACCTTCAAAATCAAACTGAGGTTTTAAACCCATCGGTCCTGGGGTATGCCAATATGTTTTCCAACCTTCGTTAAGCGAGATTTTTAGCCCGTACACTATCGAACCATCTGATTTCTTCCACCCTTCTAATATTTCTATTTTTT
>CACDPP010000006.1 GCA_902554705.1 Paracoccaceae bacterium | reverse complement strand
TTTGAGATCGTGAAATAGAGACTTGCCAAACGGTTGCTGTAACGCGGAAGGAAAAATGTGATGCAGATTCGTGAGGCCCTAACTTTTGACGATGTTTTGTTAGTTCCAGCTCAGTCTTCTATTTTGCCGTCAGAAGCCGACACGCGGACTCAGGTTACAAAAGAAATAACTTTGAATATCCCTTTGTTAAGCTCAGCTATGGATACGGTTACGGAATCTCAGATGGCTATCACTATGGCGCAGGCTGGCGGCATTGGGGTTATACATCGTAACCTTGAAGTTGAAGATCAAGCTGAGGAAGTCAGAAGAGTAAAAAGATTTGAAAGTGGGATAGTTTATAATCCTATCACTCTCGGAGAAAACCAGACTTTGGCTGATGCTAATATCCTGAGAGATCGGTATAACGTAACCGGCTTTCCCGTTGTAGATAAAAAAGACCGAGTCGTGGGAATTTTGACCAATCGCGATATGCGGTTCGCTGCCGATAACAGCACACCGGTTTCAAGAATGATGTCAAAAGAAAACTTAGCTATTTTAACCGAGCCTGCGGACCGTCAGCAAGCAATTAACCTGATGAAAGAAAGGCGTATTGAAAAGTTACTAATTACAGATAAGCAAGGTCGACTTACTGGTTTGCTGACTTTAAAAGATACAGAGCAAGCTGTTTTGAACCCCACGGCCTGTAAGGATAACCTTGGACGATTAAGGGTTGCAGCTGCAACAACAGTTGGTGATGAGGGGTATTTAAGGTCAGATTTTTTAATAGATGCTGGCATTGATTTGCTAGTTATTGATACAGCTCACGGGCATTCTGATGCTGTTATTGAGGCTGTCGGAAGGGTGAAAAAACGTTCAAATAACGTTCAAGTAGTGGCGGGAAATGTTGCAACTGCAGATGCATGTAAGGCTCTAATTGATGCGGGAGCTGATGCTATAAAAGTCGGAATTGGCCCTGGATCAATTTGTACAACACGAATGGTTGCAGGTGTTGGAGTTCCACAATTGACTGCAATATTGGATTGTGTGGAGGCTTCTGGTCAGACGCCCGTCATCGCTGACGGAGGTATAAAATTCTCAGGAGACTTTGCCAAAGCAATTGCCGCAGGAGCTTCTTGTGCGATGGTTGGCAGTATGATTGCAGGAACGGATGAAAGCCCCGGTGAGGTGATTTTATATCAGGGTAGATCTTTCAAGGCTTATAGAGGAATGGGTTCACTTGGAGCGATGGCGCGAGGCTCAGCAGATAGATATTTTCAAAAGGATGCAGCTAGTGATAAACTAGTACCAGAAGGAATAGAGGGTCAAGTCCCATATAAAGGTCCAGCTAACGCAGTAATCCACCAAATGGTAGGTGGATTAAGAGCTTCTATGGGCTATACTGGATGCCAGACAATCGCAGAGATGAGGAGTGACTGTCAGTTTGTTAAAATAACAGGAGCAGGGTTGAAAGAAAGTCATGTGCATGACGTCCAAATTACAAGAGAAAGCCCAAATTATCGTATCATTTGATCAATGACACCCGGAGCGCATATCGCTGCCGCAATTGAAGTGCTCGATCAAATTCTTGCGGGGAAAAATGCTGAGGTTTCTCTGATTAAGTGGGGTAGATCTAACCGGTTTGCAGGAAGTGGAGACCGTTATGCAATAAGAGATATTGTATACGATGCCTTACGGCAAAAAAATAGTCTCACGAAAAGATCAAAAAATATATCCGGTAGGTCTTGGATTATTGCTCTTCTTAAAAAGAGGGAGGTAGATCTCGATGAATATTTTGGGGGCAACCAGATACAGCCCACCAAAAATAAAAAAATGGGAATTGGAGCTTTTACCGATAGAAAATGAAAGCGACTTATATGATATTCCAGATTGGCTATGGCCAAAATGGAAGGCATCTTTGGGGATAAAGGCAATTGAGGTTGCTGGTACCCTTAAGGAGCGGGCAAATATTTTTCTGCGGGTAAATATAATTAAAGGTACTAGGGAGGATGCAATTCAAGCTTTAGAAAAAGATGGTATTATTTCAAAATTTCATCCAACCGTGTCTACTGCATTAATTGTAAACAAAGGAACCAGAAAAATAAAGAATTCTGAAGCATATAATATAGGTTTAGTAGAGCTTCAGGACGCATCAAGTCAGGCAAGTGTATTAGAATTAAATATAGATCAGAATGGACCAATATTAGACTTTTGCGCCGGGGGAGGTGGAAAATCTCTCGCATTGAGTGCTTATTTGAATAAGCCAATTTTTGCATATGATGCTAATTTTGAGAGAATGAAGGATTTGCCTAATCGGGCCTGTCGTTCAGGTGCAAATATTCGAGTTATAAAATCTAACGATTTAAAGAAATCTCATTATGGATTGGTTTTTTGTGATGTTCCTTGTTCTGGAAGCGGTAGTTGGCGCAGAGATCCTGAAGGAAAATGGGCATTAACGTTACAAGATTATGAAAGATTATTATCCCTGCAGGAAAATATACTAGCGACTGCCTCACAATTAGTTAAACCAAATGGGAATTTAGTTTATGCAACGTGTTCTATTCTTAAGGATGAAAACAAAGCTCAAATTCAAAAGTTTTTGGATAATACAAATGATTGGGCATTGAAGAAAGAAAAGTTCAGTATTCCTAGTGGGTTAGGGGATGGGTTTTATTTTTCTATTCTCAAAAGAAAGTAAAAATTCCTAAAAATATTTAAAAATTTCTCAAATTTTTCTTGCAATGTTCTTATTATATACTCATAAAAGAACAATAGAAGAACAAAAGTGGTATTGCTCCTGAAGTTACACTGTGAGATAAAAAGGCAGATTAGAATGGCAGAATTATTATCGATGGAATCAAAACGGAATAACGAAAAGCAAAAAGCACTGGATAGTGCTTTAGCTCAAATAGAACGACAATTTGGCAAAGGCTCAATTATGAAATTGGGCGCTGACAATCCAGTTCAAGAAATTGAGGCAACCTCTACAGGATCTTTGGGGTTAGATATTGCCCTTGGTATTGGAGGTCTTCCAAAAGGCCGCATTATCGAAATCTATGGACCAGAAAGTTCTGGAAAAACGACACTTACGCTACATTGCGTAGCCGAGGAGCAAAAGAAGGGAGGAGTATGTGCATTTGTAGATGCAGAGCATGCTTTAGATCCCCAATACGCAAAAAAGTTGGGAGTGGATTTGGATGAATTACTAATTTCACAACCGGACACTGGAGAACAGGCATTGGAAATAACGGATACGCTAGTGAGGTCAGGTGCCGTGAGTATGGTTGTTGTTGATTCCGTCGCGGCTTTAACGCCAAAATCTGAACTAGAAGGCGACATGGGTGATCACAACGTTGGTGTCCAAGCACGTTTGATGAGCCAAGCGATGCGAAAACTTACGGGGTCAATTAGTAGAAGTAACTGTATGGTTATATTTATTAACCAAATTAGAATGAAGATTGGCGTCATGTTTGGAAGTCCTGAAACAACTACAGGTGGAAACGCACTTAAGTTTTATTCCTCAGTGAGACTTGATATCAGAAGAATTGGTGCAATCAAAGATAGAGACGAGATCGTTGGAAATTCGACGCGGGTTAAAGTTGTGAAAAACAAGGTTGCTCCACCATTCAAGCAAGTTGAATTCGATATAATGTATGGAGAAGGTATCTCAAAAACTGGCGAACTGCTGGATTTAGGTGTCAATGCGGGAGTGGTCGAGAAATCGGGAGCCTGGTACAGTTACGGAGATGAACGAATTGGCCAAGGAAGAGAAAATGCTAAAATATTTCTATCAGAGAATGAAGACATAGCCTATGAGTTAGAGGATAAAATTCGGGCTTCGCACGGGTTGGATTTTGAAATACCTAATGCTAAAGATGATGATGAAATTTTAGAAGCTTAAGTAATTCCTTTACAATTTGAAGGGCTCCACATGGGGCCCTTTTTTATTGTCAGTTTCATTGATACTGTGGACATTATTGCTTGTGCCATATAGAGGATCAAACAGTTAGATTTGGAATAAAAATATGGCTTCATTAAACGAAATTCGTTCTACTTTTTTAAATTACTTTAAAAAAAATGGTCATGAAATTGTTGCTTCTAGCCCTCTAGTTCCTAGAAACGATCCCACGTTGATGTTTACTAACTCTGGGATGGTCCAATTTAAAAATCTTTTTACAGGGCTTGAAAAAAGAGATTATTTAAGAGCTGTTACCGCCCAGAAGTGCGTGCGGGCTGGCGGTAAACATAACGATTTAGATAATGTTGGTTATACAGCGCGCCATCATACTTTTTTTGAAATGTTGGGAAATTTTTCGTTCGGTGATTATTTTAAATCAGAAGCAATTCCTCTTGCTTGGAATTTGATAACCAAAGAATTCGGAATTCCTGCCGAAAAGTTATATGTAACTGTTTTCCATACTGATGATGAAGCTGCTTTGATCTGGAAAAAAGTTGGTGTTCCTGATGATCGTATAATAAAAATTAGTACTTCTGACAATTTTTGGCAAATGGGGCCTACAGGCCCATGCGGACCGTGCACAGAAATTTTTTATGACCATGGTGAACAAATTTGGGGTGGGCCGCCTGGATCGCCAGAGGAAGACGGTGATCGTTTCATTGAGATTTGGAATATAGTATTTATGCAAAATGAACGGTTCGACGACGGTTCAATGAAAGAACTTGATATTCAATCTATTGACACAGGTATGGGATTAGAACGTATAGGTGCTTTACTTCAAGGTAGCCACGATAATTACGATACGGATACCATGAGAAATCTGATGCTTGCTTCAGCTGAATCTACCTCGTCAGATCTTGATGGAAAGCATAACGTTCACCATAGAGTTATTGCCGACCATTTGCGTTCAACAGCCTTTTTAATTGCCGATGGTGTGTTACCAGCAAATGATGGGAGGGGTTATGTGTTGCGGCGCATCATGCGAAGAGCAATGCGCCATATCCATTTGCTCGGTTCAAAAAACCCCATCATGCATAATCTTGTCGTATCGCTAATTCAACAAATGGGTAGCGCTTATCCTGAATTAGGACTTGCGCAGTCGTTGATTGAGGAGACTCTACTTCAAGAAGAAACACGTTTTAGACAGACTCTCGATCGCGGATTAAAATTACTTGATGATGAATTGGCGAGGGTTCCCGAAGGCGAGGAGTTTTCTGGAGAAACTGCTTTCAAGTTATATGACACGTATGGGTTCCCTCTAGACCTTACACAAGATGCTTTAAGAGAGAAGGGTCGGGTTGTTAACACTACCGCGTTTGATATCGCAATGGCGGATCAAAAAGCTAAAGCGCGTGCGGCTTGGGTTGGTACAGGGCAACTTACTGATGATGCGATTTGGTTTGAGCTTGCAGATAATATCTTACCAACTGAATTCCTAGGTTACGAAACTGACACGGCTGAGGCCCAATTACAAAAATTAGTTAAAGATGGAGTTGAAGTTTTATCGGCCAATGCAGGCGATACAGTTCAACTAATTTTTAATCAAACACCTTTTTATGCAGAAAGTGGTGGCCAACTAGGTGATCAGGGTTACGTCCAAACCTCTGATTGTTTGATACAAATAATTGATACAAAAAAGTTTGCTGGTTTATTTATACATTCAGGCACGGTCTCAACAGGTTCCGTCGAAGAAGGGGATAGTGTTTCACTGTTTGTTGACACTGTGAGAAAAAATAGAATTAAAGCCAACCATTCTGCTACGCATTTATTACATGAAGCGCTGAGACAGTTACTGGGCGATCACGTTGCGCAGCGGGGATCTTTAAATGCTGAAGATAGGCTGCGCTTTGATTTTAGCCATTCTTCACTTTTAACTAATGAAGAAATTCAGTCGATTGAAAAGTCAGTTAACAATTACATAAGACAAAATTCATCTGTGCAGACGCGAGTAATGACGCCTGATGATGCTAGAGGAATAGGAGCTCAAGCTCTTTTTGGAGAAAAATATGGGGACGAAGTACGTGTTGTCTCTATGGGGCATCAAAAAGACTCAGGCAAAGGTCTTGGAGGTCAAACCTATTCTTTGGAACTCTGCGGCGGCACTCACGTTAAACGAACGGGAGAAATTGGTACTTTTACAATTTTGTCAGATAGTGCGTCTAGTTCCGGGGTCCGCCGCATAGAAGCTCTTACTGGTGAAAACGCTGTAATACATCTGGCCAAAAGATCTCAACAAGTAAATGAATTGGGCGCTTTATTAAAGGTTTCAACCGATGAACTTACTCAACGAGTAAATGTTTTGATGGAAGAAAGGAAAAACCTTACCAGTGAAGTGGCAGAGCTTAAAAGAAAACTCGCACTTTCTGGTGGAGAAAATGGCAAAACACCAAAAGCTGAGAACATAAATGGGATTTCTTTTTTTGCTCAGATCTACTCTGGAATTTCTGGAAAAGACTTACCTTCGCTAGTTGATGAGCATAAAGATCGTTTGGAAAGTGGAATTGTTCTTTTAATTGCAGAAAGCGATAATCGAGTTGCTGTTGCCGTTGGTGTTTCTACCGATCTTACTGATAAAATTTCTGCAGTTGACATTGTGCGAACTGCCGTGCCCGAACTTGGAGGAAAGGGTGGTGGAGGCCGGCCAGATCTTGCTCAAGGTGGGGGAACGGATATCTCAGGCGCTGATGCGGCGATAACTGCAGTGAAAAAACTGCTATAATAAAACTCTACGTTCCAATCTTGGCTATATCATACGGCGTTGCTTGATATATCGAATTAATCCAATTTCCGTATAATAAATGGCCATGTGAACGCCATCGGTTATCTGGTTTTGCTTCTGGATTATCTCCAGGATAATAATTCTTAGGAATTTCTATTTGTTTTCCTGTTTCAGTGTCTCTGTCATATTCTTGTTTTAAAGTATCACTGTCGTATTCAAAATGATTAAAAATATATAGGGATCTATGTTTGGCGTCCTCAATTAAGCAAGGCCCAACTTCATCGCTGCCAAGAAGTGTTTTAAGTTGTGGAACAGAAATTATATCGTCATTATTAATTTCGGTCCAACGGCTTACCGGTATAATGAAGTCATCTGAAAACCCTCTAAGATATTTTGAGTTTGGACTTAAATTTTGATGGCGGAAGCATCCAAAAGCTTTCTCTTTTAAAATTTGTTTATCTATATCATAGAAATGTTTCAACATCGCCATGCCACCCCAGCAAACACCAAAAGTTGAGTGAACGTGCGTTTGAGTCCAATTAAATATTTCTACTATTTCCTTCCAGTAGGTTACTTCCTCATAATCAAGGTGTTCAATTGGCGCCCCCGTTATTATTAGGCCATCGAACTTTTTACCACTATCAAAGATCTCTGAAAAAGGTTTGTAAAAACTTTTCATATGCTCGGCAGCCGTATTTTTTGTTTCGTGATTACTAATACTTATCAATGAAAGCTCTATTTGGAGTGGGGTGGCACCTATTAATCTTGCAAATTGGTTTTCCGTTTGAATCTTTTTAGGCATCAAATTAAGCAGTCCTATTTGCAAGGGCCTTATATCTTGACGGGTTGCTTCATCTTCTGACATTACCATCACGCCCTCTTTTGAGAGGACGTCAAAGGCAGGTAGAGAAGATGGTAGCTTTATTGGCATTTTGAAAATTATTTAATATTTCTTGAAATTGTTGATCCAATTAATGAATTAAAATCTGAAGGCGTTTTTACTTGAGAGATTAAATCAGCTTGGACTGTTATTCCCCAGGAAGCCATTGATTGATAAATTGGGTTTCTGTGCGCCATGGCTTCGCTATAAGTCCAGCGCACAAAATCATCGGGGTCCACGTCATTAACAGAACATTTATTTATCTTGAGATACTCTTTCCATTTTAAATCCAGAAAACCTGAATCGTAACACATAGGTTTAGGGTTCTCGTCAAACCGCTTTATTAATTCATCGGTATGGTGGCTTGAACCTTCAATCCACACCATAAGAGTATTTTCTGCCAGCGTCTTCAAAACTGGATCATTGGGATCGTCAGGATTAACTACCTCACAGATTGATCCGCCTGTGTCACAGACAAAGTTAGGGTAGCCGTAAATTCTATTGGATTTATCAATAAAATTTGGGGTATCTAACAGTGCTTTTACTTCTGCAATATGATGCTGAGCTTGGCGTTTTTTATATTCTTCTATACTGAGCCCACCTTTTCCCTCATTGCCTGGTTTGCCCAGATAATTGGAAAGTGGAGCAAGGTTATCAAAGCTAATGTTTGACGATATATGAATAGAGTCGCCAAGAAGTAATTCTCGCAGATAAGGCGATTTCATTGCGTCTTCTTTGTAGCTATCCTCTATATGCTCGCCCATGTACCTAGTACCAATGCGATAATCGATTGAATAATGGTACCACTCACCAGATTGGCGCAGAATATTTGAAATATGAGTTTTACCTAAGCCAGACATTCCAAACAAAACAACTTTTTTGTTTTCTGCCAATAGCCATTCTTCTTCTGTTGAGTACATCGCACTATCCGTTTACCATTAGTTACTAGGTAAACTCTGCAGTTCTGTTGGTCAATCAGGCAGATTAAACAAACCTCGACCCACTAAATTAATTCAACGACCTAGTTTTTTATTCCAAAAGGGCTTTCCTTAACCGTTTTTTAATTTAATTATCTACCGATAGTTTAAATCATTAGAGTTTTTTTATGAATAGTTACCTATTTTCGCCCATTTCACTTTCGGGTTTGAGCATTCCAAATAGAATAGTCGTCGCCCCAATGTGCCAATATAGCGCAAATGAAGGTAATGCTACAGACTGGCATCTTATGCATTTGGGGCAATTTGCTGTTTCAGGCGTGGGTTTGATTTTTACTGAGGCTGTTGGTGTTGAAATGAGCGGTAGAATTTCTCCTGGCTGCCTGGCGCTTTGTACTGATGAGCATGAACGAAATTTGAAAAGGGTTATCGATTTTTGCCATGACTTCGGAAATGCAAAAATGGGAATTCAAATTGCCCACGCAGGCCGGAAAGGATCGACTGAATTGCCCTGGCTGGGTGGTAAACCTATACCGTCTAAAGATCCTAGAGGCTGGAAAACCGATGGACCATCTGCAGAAGCTTATGCTGCAACGGATTGGGAGGCACCTCAGGCTCTTGATGAAGATGGACTTTATAGAATTAAATCCGCCTTCGTGGACGCCGCAAAGCGGGCAGATCGGATAGGATTTGATGTTTTGGAGATACATGCAGCTCATGGCTATTTGTTACATCAATTTTTATCTCCTCTAAGCAATCTCAGGAATGACCAGTATGGAGGATCTCTGGAAGACAGAATGAGGTTTCCCTTAGAAGTTTTTGAGGCAGTTTCAAAAGCTTGGCCAAGGCAAAAGGCAATAGGGGTTAGGTTTTCAGCGACGGATTGGGTAGATAGATCTAGTTGGGATGTAAAAGAATCTACTCAATTCACTAAAGAATTAAAGAAAAGAGGTTGCCACTTTATAGATGTATCAAGCGCAGGCAACTCTCCGGAACAGCGAATTGAGGTTGGTCCAGGTTACCAAACTGGTTTTGCATCTGAAATTAAACGCGAAACAGGCGTTGCAACAATGGCTGTTGGTCAAATCACAGAAGCATTTCAGGCCGAAGCCATCATAAGGACAGGGCAAGCTGATATGGTATCAATGGCAAGAGGAATGTTAGCAGATCCAAGGTGGGCTTGGCGCGCAGCAGAAGCTTTGGGTGAGCAGGCTGCATATGCTCCTCAGTATATGCGATCCAACAAGGCGCTGAGAGGGCTTCCAATTCCGGGTAATCCTCCGGTTGCTAAAAAAGCATAAAATTTAGTTTAATTTTATTTTTAATTTGAAATTATTTTCCGCGTTTTAATGTTGGTATCATTGACTGCCAAACACCGTCATTTTTGAACCAATGATAAATAGCCCCAATTAAATGTAGTCCAACCAACCAATATACAATTGATACTGAGACTTCATGCCAACCAATAATTGTTTCGATTATAATTCCACTTTTAAGGCCAAGCCAGTATAAACTTCCAATTACCAGGCCAGAAAATGCTATAGATATCATTCCAATATACATGCCATAGTGAACTGCTTTTGCTAGTACTTTTTGTGCTTCGGGCGTATCAGGCGGTAGGGACGATTTTTGTGTTCGAGTCATATAAACAAATCGAGCAACCAAAAATAAAATGAATAAAATTGCAAATGTTATCTCAAATTTCAGTAGGGCTAAATCTTCTAATTGGTTAATATTCTCAATTTGCTTGAAAATTCCATAGACAAAAAGAATTACAAAACTCCAGTGAAATACTCTCGCAGTAAGAGTGTAGTTTGTTTTTGCTATTTCAGCGTCTTTTTTTTTCATTTTAACTAAATAAAAACTCTATTACATATTGTTTAAATATAAAATAATTATTCCCACTCAATAGTTCCAGGTGGTTTAGAAGTGATATCGTATGTAACTCTATTAATACCTTCAACTTCATTGATTAGTCGTGTTGCTGTTTCCCCTAAAAATTCGTGACTAAAGGGATAATAATCCGCAGTCATCCCATCTACTGAAGTTACTGCTCTAAGTGTGCAAGCGTAATCGTAAGTTCGGCCATCTCCCATCACGCCAACAGTCCGAACTGGCAATATTGCTACAAATGCCTGCCATATCTCATTATAGAGGCCGTGTTTGCGAATTTGATCAATGTAAACTGCATCTGCTTTACGTAAAATTTCAAGCTTGTCTATTGTTATATTTCCTGGACATCTAATTGCTAAACCTGGCCCGGGAAAAGGATGCCGACTGATGAAACTCTCGGGTAATTTTAACTCTCGTCCTAGTGCACGTACTTCATCTTTAAAAAGCTCTCGCAATGGTTCAAGTAGTTTCAAACCCATTTTCTCTGGTAAACCACCCACATTATGATGTGATTTTATTGTAACTGAAGGGCCACCCTTAAATGATACACTCTCTATTACGTCTGGATATAGAGTCCCCTGCGCTAAAAATTCAGCATTTTCAATTTTGTTTGCGTACTTTTGAAATACATCAATGAATAATCGTCCAATTATTTTACGCTTAGTTTCAGGATCAGATTGCCCTTCTAATTCCTTTAAAAATATTTTTGATTCATCTGCGTGGATTAAGGGAATGTTATAATTCTCTTTAAACATTGTTACGACTTCTTCGGCCTCTCCCTGTCGGAGTAAGCCATGATCAACAAATACGCAGGTCAGTTGATCACCTATAGCTTCATGAATTAGAACAGCAGCAACTGAGCTGTCCACCCCTCCCGACAATCCGCAAATAACTTTTTTAGAGCCAACTTCTTCTCTAATTTTTTTAATTGCGACCTCTCTGTATGCTTCCATTGTCCAATTTTGCTCAATGTCTGCTATTGAGATAAAATTTTCAAACAAAGTTTGACCATTTGGAGTATGATGAACTTCCGGATGAAATTGGACAGCATAAAAATGACGATTTGTATCGCCGATTATTGCATATGGAGCATTTGAAGAAAAACCAAACACTTCAAAGCCGGGTGCGATACTGCTGACGTGGTCCCCGTGACTCATCCAGACCTGTTCTTTTTGATCAAGAAACCATCCTTTTAGTAAATCTGACGAATTTTTTCTTTCAACAAAAGCTTTTCCAAATTCAGCGGTTCCTACTCCAGATTTTACTTCACCACCAAGCTGCTGCATCATCACTTGCTGGCCATAGCAAATACCTAACAAGGGCAGCCCAATCTCAAAAATAACTGGGTGAGCTCTGGGGCTTCCATCTCTTGTAACGCTGTCTGGACCGCCGGATAAAATTATTGCTTTTGGTGAAAGTTGACTTAGCAAATACTCATTTACATTCTGATATGGGTGTATCTCACAATAAACGTTAAGTTCGCGTAGTCTGCGTGCTATCAGTTGCGTAACTTGGCTTCCAAAATCTACAATGAGTAGGCAATCATAAGAATTAATATTCATAAAGGCCGTCTATTATTTATCTCGACATCATTCAAGTTTATTAGCTAAAAACTATAGGCAAATAATGAACTAAATCTTATTTGTGGGGATGTCGCTTTCTCCCCTCAATAGCCGTAATCCAGAGCACAATTCAGTTAGGTTACAGATAGATAACGAGACATCAATTTATAGATAACGGATCAATTATTTTGGCTAAAATAGCTACTTTAAAAAGAACCAGAGGTGGCGGTGGAGCCGCACGTCGTGCTTCGCGAACGTCAATAAGTTATGAAACAGCAAAATTTATTGAAAGAAAAATACCTTTATTTGAAGTTTTGAACGAGGAAGCTCTTCAAATAATAGAAAACAACGCTGAGCTCATGTTGGAAGAAGTTGGCGTAGCTTTCGTCAATAATCCAAAGGCACTTGAACTATGGAAAAATGCAGGAGCAGATGTGGATGGTGAGAGAGTTCATGTACCTAAGGGATTAGCTCGTAATCTTATAAAAACTGCGCCCGCTAGTTTTATGCAACACGCTAGAAACCCTAATCGTTCTGTTGAAATTGGAGGGAATTCTTTAGTTTGTGCTCCGGTCTATGGTCCTCCATTCATTAGAGATCTAGACGGTGGCCGACGATATGCAACTATTGAAGACTTTCAGAAGTTTGTAAAACTTGGTTACATGTCAAAGTGGCTGCATCATTCCGGTGGGACGCTTTGTGAGCCAACAGACGTCCCAGTAAATAAACGACATTTAGATATGTTGCTTGCCCATATGACACTTTCGGATAAACCCTTTATGGGCTCAGTCACAGAACCTTCTAGGGCACAAGATAGCGTCGATATGTGTGAAATATTATTTGGCTCTGATTTTGTTCAAAACAAAACAGTAATGACTTCGCTGATTAATATTAATTCACCAATGACTTTTGACGATGTCATGATGGGTGCAATGGAGGTTTATGCCAAAAATAATCAGGCTTGTATTGTATCTCCTTTCATTGTTGGCGGTGCAATGGCTCCGGTATCAATTGCGGGAACTTTGACCCAGGTCCTAGCAGAAGTATTAGCTGGTGTTGCATACAACCAATTAATTAGGCCTGGTGCGCCAGTGATTTTTGGAACTTTTGTATCATCCATTGATATGAATTCAGGAGCTCCTACTTTTGGTACGCCAGAAGCGAGCCATATTCTTTATGGAGCAGGTCAGTTAGCCCGTCGTCTTAGGTTGCCGTTTAGATCTGGAGGAGGACTTTGTGGTTCTAAGTTGCCTGACGCTCAAGCTGCCTATGAATCTGCTAATACGTTAAATGCGGCTTTACTTGGTGGGGTCAATTTCATGTTACATGCCTGTGGCTGGTTAGAGGGTGGTTTAGTATCTTCATTCGAAAAGTTTGTTATGGATGCGGATCAATTGGGTGTTCTACATCAGATGGCTAAGGGTATTGTAATGGACGAGAATGCTCAGGCTCTAGATGCTATCAGAGAGGTGGGCCCTGGTGGGCACTATTTGGGTTGCGAACATACACAGGCTAATTTTCAAAGTGCTTTTTGGAGGACAGACCTTTTTGATTATAAACCTTTTGAAACCTGGCAAGAAGAAGGAGGGCTGGATACGATGACGCTGGCTTCAAAAAGGGTTAAAAATCTATTAGATAATTACGCCAAACCTTCTTTAGAAGTTGAAGTCGAAGAAGCATTAAATGCTTTCGTAAATAATAAAAAAGCCTCAATGCCCGATAGCTTCACTTAAAAGATTTACTACCTTTTATTACGCATGGTAAATTTATTGGATGACCCTTATATTTTTTGAAAAATATGTTATGTTAACAGCATATTAGGGTGAATTAATATGCGAGATCTTAAAGTTCCTAGCCAAAGGCATCCAGAAAAGGCTCATAAAGTTGATAATCCTCAGCCTAAAAAGCCAGATTGGATAAGGGTTAAAGCACCAGTTAGTGAGGGATACAAAATAACTCGCAATATAATGCGTGATAATAATCTGGTTACGGTATGTGAAGAGGCTGGTTGTCCAAATGTAGGTGAGTGCTGGAGCCAAGGTCATGCAACTATGATGATTATGGGTGATATCTGCACTCGTGGATGTTCGTTTTGCAACATAGCCACTGGTAAACCAAAAAACTTAGATTTGTTTGAACCTGGTAGGGTAGCGGTTGCAGTCAAAAAACTTGATCTTAAGCATGTTGTTATTACTTCTGTTGATAGAGATGATTTGAAAGATGGTGGAGCTGATCACTTTGCTCAAACTATCAGGGCAATTCGAAAAAAAAGTCCAGAAACTACAATTGAGATTTTAACACCAGATTTTCTAAAGTGCGAGGAAAGTGCCTTAGAAATTGTTGTTAATGCCAAGCCTGATGTTTTTAATCATAATCTAGAAACAGTTCCAGGGCTTTACCCTGAAGTTAGACCAGGAGCTCGTTATTTCCATTCCTTACGTCTATTACAGCGGGTCAAGGAACTGGATAGTTTGATGTTTACCAAATCAGGCATAATGGTGGGTCTTGGTGAGGATAGACAAGCAGTAACGCAGGTTATGGATGATTTGCGTTCTGCAGATGTAGATTTTTTAACTATTGGGCAATATCTTCAGCCAACATCTAAGCACCATGCCGTGGATCGATTTGTTCACCCTGATGAATTTAGCTCATATGAACAGGCAGCTTATGGAAAAGGTTTTTTGATGGTTTCAGCCACGCCGCTTACACGATCTTCGTATCACGCGGGAGATGATTTTAAAAAGATGCGTGAAGCGCGAAACCAAAAGCTATTCCATACTCAAAATTAAAGCAAAAAAGAACAGCTCAATTCTCTTTCTAAAGCTCGTGTTGGCCTATTTTCTTTTTGAGATGTGGCAGGTACCTCTTTGCATCTTTAGAGTGTGGATGGATGTTTAAGAGCATCTCATAGGCTTTGACGGCTTCTTTTAGAGCTCCGAGGTGAACGTTTATCATAGCCAAACCCGAAATCGCTCCAAAGTGTCGGGGCTCGCGAGATAAAACTTCAAATACATCGGTCTCTGATCCAACTAAGTTGCCATTGAAGAACCTAACAGTGGCCCGCTTATTCCACGCCTCAACGAAATCGGGGTTCTTTTTGATAAGTTTAGTTAACTCTTTTTCCGCTTTGACCAGGTTACCACTATCCATCGCTGACAAAGCTTGTGACATCATTTTTTTTTCAGCCGGATCTTTATGCGAATTAATCCAAGCCTCTTGAATATCCATTGTGATTGTTTTTGCTGCGGCCGCGGATGGTGCTGATGCCAGTTTATCCAGCAAATCTTGTGTTGAAGAAGCTTTTACTGCAGTCAAACTGAATAAAAAAACGAAAAATACTTTTGAGATTAGTTTCAAACCCTGACCCCTTCTTTTACAGCCTACCAAAAAATTAGTTTGGGTATCCTTTTGGTCAAGGATTGGTAATCTAATCAGCGGTTTTAATCCAACCTCCGCCCAATACTCTTGAGCAATTTTTGTCATAAAAAACGCAAGCCTGGCCGGGTGCTACGCCTTGCTCTGGCTCATAAAGCTCAACTTCAGCAGTATTTTGAGAGTTTGGCCTTACTAATGCATCTTGGGGAGGACGCGTTGAACGAACTTTAACTTTCATTTTCCATTGTTTTTTTGAAAAGAAAGTTTCATCACCTAACCAGTTGATTTCATTAACTTTTATCATGTGAGTTTTTAAAAGTTCTTTTGGTCCAACAATAACCCTTCGTTTTTCAACATCCAAAGAAATTACATACAAAGGATCACTTAACCCACCAAAACCTAAACCTCTTCTTTGACCAACTGTGAAATTAATTATTCCCGCATGTTCCCCCAGAACACGACCATCGGCATGTACAATTTCTCCCGGCTCCGCTGCTCCCGGCCTTAGTTTTTCAATCACGGCAGCATAATCACCGTTTGGTACAAAACAGATATCTTGACTATCGGGTTTATCCGATATGCTGAGATCAAATTTTTTTGCCAGAGCTCTTGTTTCATCCTTTGATTTAAGATGACCAATAGGAAACCTTAAAAAATTTAGTTGTTCCCGAGTAGTTGGAAATAAAAAATAGCTTTGGTCACGTTTTGGATCAGCTGCACAATGAAGCTCTGGTCCTTTTTTTCCATTTTTTCTTTGTATATAGTGCCCAGTCGCCATACAATCTGCCTCTAAATCTCTAGCAGTCTCCAATAGATCCTTAAATTTTACTCTCTCATTGCATCGAATACATGGAACAGGCGTAGCTCCGCCTAGATAACTATCAGCAAATTCATCGATAACTGTTTCTTTAAAAATATTCTCGTAATCGAGAACATAATGTGGAAAGTTCATACTTTCCGCAACTCTTCTTGCATCATGAATGTCTGTGCCTGCGCAACATGCTCCTTTTTTGGCAAGGGCGGTTCCATGATCGTAAAGTTGTAGCGTGACCCCGATAACATCATAACCTTCATTTACCAGTTTGGCTGCGACTACAGAGCTATCAACACCTCCAGACATGGCAACAACGACCCTTGTATCGTTAGGTTTTTTTTCAAATCCGAGTGAATTCAATTTTTTTATATTTGATTCCAAAATAATAACTTTTAAATGTTTAAGTACTAGCCTGGATAGAAAAATTAGCTCTATTCAGAAATGGTTTAGAGAATATGACTGCCTATTAAAATAATTATAAATAGAAATCAATTTTTCTGAAAAAAAAATTAACCTGGTGTTACTGGACTGAACTTTTAAGAAACTTTATCAAGGTTTTTAACTAATAAGAGACTAATGATGACAGATTACATAGCTATTGAAGATCTTTCGGACGATATGGCTAAAGACGAGTTAACTCGTCTTGCAAACTTATTAGACGAGGCAAATCAGGCATACCACGGGGATGATAGTCCCATCATGACAGATGCAGAATTTGATTTTCTAAAGAAAAGAAATTTAGAAATTGAACTTAAGTTCCCTCAATATAAAAAACCAAATAGCCCAACAGAAAAAATTGGATCTCTACCATCTGAAACATTTTCAAAGATTAAGCACTCGAAAAAGATGTTTTCATTGGCAAATGCGTTTGAAAACAGTGATCTTTATGATTTTGATGAGCAGGTACGGAGGTTTCTAAATTTTAAAGGGTCAGAGCCTTTAGAATATACCGTAGAACCAAAGATTGATGGTTTATCTTTATCTTTACGTTACGAAAAAGGTCAATTTGTTTTTGCTGCTACTAGGGGAGACGGAACTACTGGAGAATGCGTTACTGCAAATGCTTTAGCAATTTCAGATATACCGAAGAATTTACCAACACAAACTGAAATTCTTGAGGTTCGTGGTGAGGTTTACATGGAGCATAAAGATTTTGAAATTTTAAATAAAAACCAGGGTGCTCTAGGAAAAAAGATATTTGCAAATCCGAGAAATGCTGCTGCTGGAAGTTTGCGACAATTAGATGCAACAATTACAGCAGAGCGTCCATTGAAGTTCTTGGCTTATGCTTGGGGTGAATTAAGCGAACCATTAGATACAAACCAATTTGGTGCAATACAAAAGTTGAAAAATTTAGGTTTTAAGACGAATTCCCATACCAAGCTTTGTAAAAATATTGATGAAGCGATTAGTCAATATGATGAATTTTCGAAAATACGCTCAGAATTAGGTTACGATATTGATGGTATCGTTTACAAAGTTGATTCATTAGATCTTCAGTCTCGGCTAGGTTACCGTTCTACAACACCTCGCTGGGCTATTGCTCATAAATTTCCAGCTGAATATTCGTGGACAAAGTTACTAGCTATCGATGTTCAAGTTGGAAGAACTGGGGCACTAAGCCCTGTTGCTCGTCTAAATCCTGTAACGGTCGGTGGCGTGGTAGTGTCAAACGCTACCTTACACAATCAAGATTACATAGCGGGACGTGACAATTCCGGTGGGGAAATCAGATCTGGAAAAGACATTCGAATAAATGATTGGGTAGAGGTATATAGAGCAGGCGACGTCATTCCGAAAATTTCTGACGTAGATCTGACAAGAAGGCTAAAAGGTAGCACAGCTTATTGCTTTCCCTTAGTTTGTCCAGAATGTGGTTCAAAAGTAGTTCGAGATGAAGGTGACGCAGTCATTCGGTGTGTAGCAGGAATTAATTGTCCGGCACAAGCAATTGAAAAATTAAAACATTTTGTGTCTCGTAAGGCTTTTGATATTGATGGTCTTGGAGGTAAACAAATAGAGTTGTTTTTTGCCGATGAGGCTCTGTCAATCAAAGAGCCGGCCGATATTTTCACATTAAAGCTTCGAGATCAAAATAACCTCACAAAATTAATAGACCGGCACGGTTTTGGCAGAAAAAGCGCTTCAAATCTTTTTGATGCAATTGAAAAGAAAAGATCCATTGAGTTTAGCCGTTTTTTATTTTCCTTGGGGATCCGTCATGTAGGTGAAAATGTTTCAAAACTTTTGGCACGTCATTTTTTGAGCTGGTCAAGATTTATTCCCTCTATTTCACTTGCTCAGAATAGAGAAAGCCAAGAATATTTTGATCTGGTGGCGATTGATGGAATAGGAACAACTGTAGTAAACTCGCTGCTTTCTGCTTTCGAAATCGGAAAAGAAAGAGATAGTATCGAAAAATTAGCAGGACACTTGGATATATTGGATGAAATTCTTCCGGATAGAGAGGACAATCTTCTTTCAGGAAAAACCCTGGTTTTTACTGGAACATTGGAGCAAATGAGCCGGTCGGAGGCTAAATCTTTAGCTGAAAACTTGGGTGCAAAGGTATCAGGGTCTGTTTCAGCAAAAACAGATTTAGTAGTAGCGGGGCCTGGGGCGGGATCGAAAATTAGAAGAGCAGAAGAACTTGGGGTTAAAACTTTAGATGAAGCTGAATGGCTTAGTTTGATTGGAAAATAATGGGAACGCGTCCTAGCGAATTATTTCATCTCTTTGGTGATCTGAACAACTTATCTGGCATAGGGCCTAAGACTATCATTAATTTAAAAAATCTTTCGATAGAAAAACCGCGCGATTTTCTTTTTAATTTACCGGTTTCAGTTTTAGATCGTCTACCTGTGAGCAGTATTCGTGGAGTTGCGGCATCACAGATAGTTACTGTCGAAGTATTGGTCAAAGCTCATAAAATTGGTCGATCGCGCGCTTCGGCATATAGGGTTAATGTTCAAGACACTGAGGTTAGTTTTCAACTTGTTTTTTTTAATGCGAGAAAAGAATATCTTGAAAGTCTTTTGCCTGTCGGGGAACGTAGAATCATTTCCGGAAAACTCGAATTTTACGACAACATTCCACAAATTGTGCACCCTCATCATGTTAAAAAAATTAACGACGAAAAGGCTATTGTTCGATTTGAACCCGTTTACCCTCTTACTTCTGGCATTAGTCAAAAGCTGATGTTTAGTACGATTGATGGTTTATTAAAAAAATTGCCTAAACTCGGTGAGTGGATTGATAAAGAAGTATTAAAAATAAAAGGTTGGCCGTCTTGGCAGGATGCGTTGAAGAGCGCTCATTTTCCCGTATCTGCTGATGGTGCTTCAAATACTGATCCGGCACGGCTGCGACTAGCTTTTGACGAATTATTTTCACACCAGTTATCCCTTTCAATTGCTAGAAATAAAATCAAGCGCTCAAAGGGAAGAGCGAATATTTCTACAGGTATTTTTCAAACTAAAGTATTAAATAATCTTCCATTCAAATTGACCGAAGATCAGAAAGTTTCTATTCGCGATATACTGGATGACTTAAAAAAGCCTGAAAGGATGAACCGTCTTCTTCAAGGCGATGTTGGATCTGGCAAAACTATAGTTGCATTTATAGGTTTAGTTGCTGCAGTTGAGGCGGGAGGTCAAGGCGTAATAATGGCGCCTACTGAAATATTGGCAAGGCAGCACTTTGAAACATTGTTACCTTTGGCCGAGAAACCTGGTGTAAGTTTAAGTCTATTAACAGGTAGAGATAGAGGCAATTTAAGAAGTAATAAACTCGCCGATATAAAAGAAGGTAGGGTCAATGTTATCATAGGGACCCATGCGCTCTTCCAAGCGGATGTTGTTTTTAAGGATCTACGATTTGCGGTTGTGGATGAGCAGCATAGGTTTGGTGTAAATCAAAGACTTGAATTAGGGAAAAAGGGTAGTGTTGTTGATCTTCTGATCATGACTGCGACTCCAATCCCTAGATCTTTAGCATTAGCCCAGTATGGCGATATGGACATAAGTATAATTAAGCAGAAACCTCCCGGCAGAAAGCCAATTAACACTGCACTAATCTCAGATAAGCGCATAGATGAGGTTGTAGATAAATTAAAACAATCAATTGCTAAAGGAGCCCAGGCCTATTGGGTTTGTCCACTTATCGAAGAAAGTGAGGTTTTACACTATACTGCTGCTGAGCGTAGATTTGAGCAGCTTCGAGCCAAATTGGGTGAGGGAGTAGTGGAGTTAGTTCACGGAAAAATGTCTTCAGAGACCAAAGATAAAATTATGGATCGATTTGTTTCTGGAAATACTAAGCTTCTAGTTGCAACAACTGTTATAGAAGTTGGGGTAAATGTGCCTTCGGCAAATATTATGGTAGTCGAAAATGCTGAAAAATTTGGTTTGGCGCAGTTGCATCAATTGCGCGGCCGGGTTGGGCGAGGAAGCAATCAATCAACTTGTTTACTGTTATATAAAGAGCCACTAACTATCTTTAGTAAAAAGCGATTGTCTATTTTGAGAGAGACCGAAGACGGCTTTAAGATCTCAGAAGTCGATTTAAATTTGAGAGGCTCCGGTGATGCTATTGGAACAGCTCAATCTGGTTTACCTAGGTTTAGAATTGCTAATATTGACATGATTGAAATGCTAATGGAAACGGCGCATCAACAAGCGAGATATTTACTTGCTAAAGATCCAAACCTTGAAACTCCTCAAGGAAAGGCTGTTAGAAATCTCCTTTGGTTAATGGATCAAGATAAGTCAATCCAACTAATTACTGTCGGTTAATTAAATTTATTCCTGTTTTGTTTACATTTTATATTGACAAAACAAGAAATAAATGAGAACAAAATAGAAACAAAATGGAATTAACAAACGAGGTTGGTTTAATGTTAGCTCAGATTAAGACTGTATTTTCAAAACAAAAAGAAGCTATTTTGCTTGATATGATCGGCTGTGTCTCTTTATTTATAATTTTTGCAACTGCTCTACATATCCCAATACTGATATAAAAAATAAAAGTGAGTGTTGTTTTAAATTAACTATTTTTTCTCTTCAATTTTCTGGAACGCAGCTAAAGTAGCTTCAATTGGTAGAAGTATAGAAGCATGTCTGTTTTTATATTCTGATGCAGGTTGTAGCATATACAAATCATCGAAGGGCTCGCTGGGAGTAGGGCCATTATTTTTTAGCATTTCGCTTAACTCTTCATATGCCTTCCTTACTTCTGTGATTGAGCGACCAACAATAGACTTTCCTACTATAGTTGAAGAGGCTTGTCCGAGTGCACAGGCTCTAACGTCTTGCCCGTAATGTGTGATAAATCCACTTTCAACATTAATATCGACTGTAACTGCAGATCCGCACAGTGGAGACCTTTTTGTTACAGATGCATCGGGTTCGGATAAGCGTTCTCGGTAGATAGGTTCAGATGCCATTTGAAGAATTTTGCCTGAATACAATTTTATTAGGTCAGTTTCAGACGGCATACTCTTTTCCTTTTTGTTTATAATCAATAAATAGGTTAACTAGCACCAGTTGCAAATGGATTATTAAAATGAATGACTTTGAGTCGAGTACACTCAGATACAATGAAGCAGGCCTTTTACCTGTAATTGCGCAAGATGAAAGCACTCTAGAAGTATTAATGCTTGCTTGGATGAATAAAGAGGCAATTGAGAGGACACTTGAAACAGGTAAAGTTACATATTGGTCACGTTCTCGCAATGAATTTTGGGTAAAAGGGGAAACTTCTGGAAATACGCAAGATTTAGTTGAGTTGAGATTTGATTGTGACCGAGATGCATTGCTTGTAATCGTTAAGCAAAAGGGAGCTGCATGCCACACATTAAGAAAAAGCTGTTTTTTCACAAGTGTTGTTGATGGATTTGAATTAGAAATAATGGCTCCGATCGATTAAAATGGACAATTCTTTGAACATTATTGGCGGTGGAATGGCCGGATGCGAAGCAGCATGGCAAGCGGCTAACATGGGAGTAGATGTTACTTTATATGAAATGCGGCCAAAAGTTAAAACTTTTGCTCATCAAACTGAAAAACTTGGTGAAATGGTTTGCTCTAATTCTTTTCGCTCTAATGATCATGAGCAAAATGCAGTTGGTCTTTTGCACTGGGAGATGATGCTTGCAAATGGATTGATCATTAACACGGCTTATCAAAATAAATTGCCGGCGGGCGGGGCTCTTGCCGTTGATAGAGTGGAATTTGCTGACTCCATTACTAGGAAAATAAATGGTCATCCTAATATAAGGATTTCGAAAGAAGAAATCACAAAACTTCCAATTGAGGGGCGATGGATTGTAGCCACTGGTCCACTGACTTCTTCAAAGTTAGCTAATTCTATTGCCGAGTTAAGTGGGACCGATGCTTTGGCGTTTTTTGATGCAATCGCCCCAATTATTTATTTTGATACAATAGACATGTCAAAAGCTTGGATGCAATCGAGATATGATAAGGGCGAAACAGAAGAAGAGAGAACAGCATACTTAAATTGCCCCATGTCCAAAGAACAATATAACAAATTTATTTTTGCACTTTTGGCTGCTGATAAAACGGAATTTAAGGATGGTGAGACCGCAACCTATTTCAATGGTTGTCTTCCTATAGAAGTGATGGCCGAAAGAGGACTGGAAACACTCAGATTTGGCCCCATGAAGCCTGTTGGCTTGACCAATCCTCATTCAGAAGAAAAACCTTACGCGGTTGTTCAGCTTCGTCGTGATAATGCTCTAGGTACACTTTACAATATCGTTGGATTTCAAACCAAAATGAAATACGGGGCTCAAAAAGAAATTTTAAGAATGATTCCAGGTTTGGAGGAAGCTAAATTTGCTAGACTGGGAGGTATTCACAGAAACTCTTTTATAAATTCACCGTCATTGTTGGATCAGCAATTGCGATTTAAACCGAGGTCAAATATTCGCTTTGCTGGTCAAATTACTGGAGTTGAAGGGTACGTCGAAAGTGCTTCGATTGGATTACTTTCTGGTCGATTAGCAGCCTTAGAAATCCTTGGCAAAGATATTCCTGACGTTCCAACGGATACAGCAATCGGATCTCTCGTAAATCATATCACCGGTGGAGCTAATGCCAAAACATTCCAGCCAATGAATGTAAATTTTGGCTTATTTCCAACAATTAACGGCGTTAAGGGGGGCCGAAAAGGCCGAGTTGAACGCTATAGAGCCTATACTCAACGTGCAAAGAGTTCCTGGTCCAACTGGTTGTCGTATTTTGATGGACGTATTTAAATTTAATACTTTAAGGTATATTCTATGGAAAAGAGTTATTTAAAAGACGTTTATGACGGTGGCACTAATGATAGTAGAGAATTATATGCTTCCTGGGCTGCAACTTACGATAAAGAGGTTAAAAAAAATGGATATGTGACCCCGCAAAGGGTTGCTAAAGCTTTGAGAGACTTTGTCACTAATCAATCTGACTTTATTTTAGATTATGGATGTGGAACAGGTTTGTCTGGTCACGCACTTCAGGCGGTTGGATTTGAGAATATTGATGGTCTAGATGTTTCACAAGAAATGGTAAGTCTTGCAGAAGAAAAATCTATTTATAAAAATCTAAGAGTATTTGATCCTTTCACTGAAATCCCAGTTCATTCTGATCAATATAAAATAATAACAGCTATTGGTGTAATAGGGGCCGGGGCTGCGCCGCTTCAAGTTTTTGATAGCCTATTCTCTTTATTGCCACAAAACGGTTTGTTTGCTTTTTCATTTAATGATCATACGCTCAATGATCCAAATTATGAGAAAAAAGTAGAGAAATATCTCGGCAATGGGCATGCAACAATACTACATAAAAGTTATGGGAACCATCTTCCCAAAGCTAATTTAAAGTCTAATATTTATATTCTTAAGAAACTTTGACCTTTATAACCCGTTTTGCACCTTCTCCCACTGGACCTTTACATCTAGGTCATGCTTATTCTGCTATTATTTCTCACGATATGGCGCGTAGAGAAGGAGGAAAGTTTTATTTAAGAATAGACGATTTGGATCAGTCACGCTCAAAAAAGAAATGGGAAAATAAAATTTTTGATGATCTTGATTGGTTAGGTTTGTCCTGGGATGGGCCAGTAGTTCGCCAGTCAGAGCAAATTGACAGATATAAAAATATTTTAATTAAATTCAGAAAAGAGTTAGGCCTTTTTGAATGTAATTGTAGCCGCAGAGACATAAAAAATGCTTTAACCGCGCCTCATGAAAACGAAAAATTGTCCGGTCCGGATGGCATTATCTATCCAGGTACTTGTAGAGAAAATATGTTTCTATCCCAATTAAATTTTGAAAATGTTCTTCGAATGCATATTAATTTGAGTGAAAATAAATCGTTCTCTTTTTGTGAATTAGGTCCAAGAAAAGGAGAAATTTTATTTTCTTCAGAGGAATTTTCTAAAACAGTTGGCGATGTAGTTTTGTGGCGTAGGGGATATCCTGCATATCACTTGGCTTGTGTGACTGACGACTCTGAACAAAAAATAACTCATGTTGTTAGAGGATTGGATTTATTTGGTGCTACTAAAATACATACAGTTTTGAATTCATATATTGGTTTTAAAAAACCGTTTTACTACCATCACAGATTAATCTGTGATGAAAATGGTAGGCGATTAGCAAAAAGACATGACTCAAAATCGATATGTAAATATAGACAGGAGGGTTTTAAGGCTAGTGATGTTCGGGCCCTTTTAGGTTTTTAAATGCTTCCTTATCAGTCCTGTTCCCAAGCTGGTTCAAGTTTGTTTAAAAAAGCGTCAATTCCTTTTTCAGTTTGCCGCAACATCATATTTTCTGCCATTACTTGTCCGGTATACTCATAGGCTTCGATTATTGGCATCTCCAATTGCTTGTAAAAAGCTTCTTTTCCAATTTTTACGGCTGCTCCTAATTTTGAAGCAATTTTTTCGGCCAGGTCTTCCGTCTCTGCCTCAAATTTATCTATGCTAGCTACTCTGTTTACCAACCCAAGTGTTTTTGCTTGATCTGCAGTAATAAATTCTCCAGTTGTCAACATTTCAAACGCTTGCTTTCTCGATATATTTCGAGATAGAGCAACCATTGGAGTAGAGCAAAAAAGCCCAATATTTACGCCATTCACACCAAATTTTGTTGATGCTTCAGCAACTGCCAAATCACAAGTTGCAACTAGCTGGCATCCGGCAGCAGTTGCTATCCCGTGAACTTTAGCAATCACCGGTTGAGGCAGTTTTTGAATGAGCATCATCATTTTTGCGCATCGTTTAAACAAATCTAAAAAGTAAGCTTTGCCGCCGTCTTCGAAATTACGCCCCTGTGTCATTTCTTTTAGATTATGCCCCGCGCAAAAAGCTTTACCTGCACCCGAAAGCACAACTGCTCTGATCTGGTTGTCATTTTTTAATTTTTCAAACTCGCTAGTGAGTGCCGCAAGCATTTCGTCTGATAAGGAATTTAAAGTTTCCGGTGAATTTAATAGGATGTAAGCAACAGAGTTTTTGTCGTTACGTTCTAAAATAGCCATCTTGTCCTCTCCAAAAATATCCTTAAGTTTACGGCATCACAGCCAGAGTTAAAAGAATGTCGTTACGTTTCACTATTCAAGAGCTAAGCGAATATGTCGAGGAAATATTTCCGCAGATTAAAGATGACTTTGAAATTCTTGAAATTTCAGAACAAGCTTCCAGAGTAAGATTAAAGGTTAATTTTAAACATTTAAGGCCAGGCAATACCGTTTCCGGCCCATCTATATTTTCTCTTGTAGATTGTACTGCCTATATGGTTATCTTAGCTAAACTTGGTAAAGAAGCTTTAGCGGTAACAACAAACTGTTCTATTGATTTTATGAGAAAACCATCAGGTGAAACTGATCTAATAGCAAAATGTGAAATTCTGAAATTTGGTAAAAGCTTAGTTGTGGCAGATGCTAAGGTTTACTCTGAGGGTATGGAGAAGCCAGTAGCACGGGCTGCCCTGACATATTCTATACCACCCTAAAGTAACAGTTAATTTTTAACTTCCGTTTCCTGTTTTTTTACAAATTCGGCTTTTGGCTTGGCTCCTGTTGCAAGTGGATCATCTTGACGTTGGACTGACCCTTCAAAATGTGCACCAGATTCAATAGCAATCGTTTTATGAATTATGTCGCCTTCAACACGAGCTGTAGATGTCAGCCTGACTTTCAGCCCTCTTACGCGACCTATAATTCTTCCGTCGATAACCACATCGTCTGCAACAACTTCACCTTTAATAGTTGCCGTCTCTCCGATAGTCAGTAAGTGAGCTTTGATATCGCCTTCAACTGTTCCCTCAACTTGAATATCTCCTGTAGTCTTGATATTTCCAACTATATTTAAATCTTGTGATAGCATAGAAGCTGGAGGTTTTGGTTTTGCCACGGGGATTGCAGAAGTTGTTTTTTCAGGCTCCGTCGATTTAGAAACCTCTGGGGCTTTTTGTGCTGGTTCGTTTATTTTATTCTTAGAAAACATTTTGTGCCGCCTTAATATACTTCATTGGGTTAATGGGTTTTCCGCCTATTCTTATTTCGTAGTGTAAATGAGTGCCAGTAGAGCGTCCAGTGTTTCCCATATCACCTATGTGTTGACCGCGAGAAACGCTTTGGCCTTTCTTAACACGAAACTTTGAGAGATGTGCATAGCGTGTTTCGATCCCAAAGTCATGTTTTATTTTTATCAATCTTCCATAAGCGCTTTGCCATCCAACATATGTTACGACGCCATCCGCGGTACTGCGAATAGGTGTACCATGAGGAGCAGCAAAATCCGTACCATTATGCATTCTGCCCCAACGTGGTCCATAGCCGGATGTAAAGCGGTTAGCTGTCTGTATAGGATGATAAAACGGGTACTTTTCTATAGCTATTCGATAAAGATTTAGCTCATCCAGATTCTCCAAAATTCTTGAGGCCCTGTCTAAATTTTTGTCATACATGGCAAAAGCCGTTTCGCCATCACCATCCAGAAAAGATAAATCATGGCCCCCATATCCCTTATAACCTTGCCTAATTGTTTTTATTACGCTTTCTGGATTAACACCAGCAGATCGGAACATTTTATCCAAAGGACCAACTGAAATTGACAGGGCTTCCTCTATAAGACGGAATATTTGCTCATTTCTCTGCTCAATTAGCTTCATTTCTCTTTCGATGTTTTTAACACTCAGCCGAGCACTGTACGCTTCATTTTCAAGAGCATCGCGTTGATCTGCAGTTTCACTTAAGACTTTAGCAAGAAGAGCTTCTTTACCCGTTTCCATGTTTCTCAGAAAGTTTGGCGATTTTTTTTCTGGAGCAGCTGAATTCGCTGCTTGTTTAAACTGGTCAAGATTACTTTTAGCTATTTTTTCTTCTATTCTTGAAGTATTTAGCTTGTTTTTAAGGAGACTGAGTGCCGCATTTAGTTCTTTTCGTTCAATTTCGCCTTCCATAAGCGCTTCTTGCAACAATGATATGTGGCCAAGGGCCTCATCGAACTTAAGTTGCGCTTGCCTTGATAGATCTAATTGAAAGTCACGCTCGTCGGCGAGAGACATCAATCGCGATTGATAATTTTCTTGGTCTCGCAAGGCTTGCTCTCTGAAGTTTCCTGCTCCAAGACTATCCATTGCAACAATAGCTATCGAAATTATTGACCAAGCAACTATGCAAAAAACTATAAAAGAAAAGCCTATCTGGGTGCTTGATTTCAAATTGACAAAATGGGTTCTTCCATTTGCTTTTATAAGAAGCTGACGCGATGGTATTAACTTTTCAAAAAAGCGCTCTATCCGCTCAAAAAATCCCGTTTTTCGGTTTTTATCGTACACTTTTATGCCGTAGACAAATGAAAATCACTAAAACTTGTTAACGATATCACTTTAAATTAGCAATAATTTTATTCGAAAAAGATATATTTTTGACATTTTAAACTTTACCAAAATTTTATATTGAATCTAAATCCAATACAAAAAATTTTACAATTTATCAATTAATTGTAAGACTTCATTCACGTGACCAGTAACCTTTACTTTACGCCACTCTTTTATAACCAAGCCTTTACCATTAATTATAAAAGTTGATCTTTCAATACCCATATAAGTTTTGCCATACATAGACTTTTCCTTCCACACCCCAAAATCCTCGCATACAGTACCGTTTTTGTCGGAAAGTAGTGATATTGCTAGATTTTGTTTTTTAATAAACTTTTCATGGCTCTCAATGCTATCTTTTGAAACTCCAAAAACATTTACCTTTGCCCCGTCAAAGAGATTAAGATTTTCAGTGAAGTCTTTGGCTTCTCTTGTACAACCTGACGTATTGTCTCTGGGATAAAAAAATAACACAATTGGGTTGGGTCTAAAGTTTTTTAAATCTATGATTTGTCCACTTTCATTGGGTAGTATGACACTAGGAACTGTGTAGGGTTCATTTGACATATTTTGATCCTGTAATTACGCACTAATAATGATAGTAGGTCAGATAAGAATATAAAAAGAGAATTTACAAATATTGAGAAATTTTTTTAAAAAATTTTTAATATCCAATACGGACTCTTCTATTTTACGTTGGGTTGCAACACTCATTTTATCCTTGGTACTTTTGCTCTCCATTGTAACCATTGCTTTTGTCGCAGTTTTGCGTGACCGAGAGGTGGGAATCCCTCAAAGTTTTGCCAGCAAAATTCTCTCTGAGGTCAATTCTATATCTTCGACTTTTCTTATCGAGGCGAGTAGTGTTCACTTGTCATTAGATGAGGGATTTTCGCCGGAAATAAAAATAAGCAATGTTGATTTATCAATTCCCAACAAAGAACCAATTTTGTCTTTCAATTCGTTAACAACAAAATTTTCTTTAGTTGATTTGATTTCTGGTAAATTCAGAGTGTCTTCAGTAACCTTAGACAGTGCAAATTTATCTATCGTTAGAAAAGATAATGGCTCTTTCAATCTAGAGTTTGAATCTGAAAATATTTCTGGTTTTGACTATTTGGACACGTCATCCGTTTTTAAAAAACTAGATGGATTTTTCACGAGTGATGAAATGGAAAGATTTCAGGATTTGAATTTGTTTGGTTTAACTGCCCAGTTCGAGGACCAACGCACAGATAAGAGATACACGATAGATGGTGCTAGATTGCGCTTGAGTCGTAAAGACGAAGCTCTGGTAATGAGTTTTGATTTAGCCTTGCTATCTGGTGGGCAAGGTGCTTCGACAGTTGAGGGGAATTTTAAAAGAACTATAGGCCAATTGGATGGTGAATTTGGTCTCCTATTTAATGACGTTTCCGCGCAAGATGTCGCTAATCTCTCTCCAGAATTTGGATGGTTAAATGTTCTAGAAGCTCCAATTTCTGGTGCTTTTAGAGGATCATTAAATAAAGATGGAAATTTGAACCCTGTGAATGCGACCCTCAGAATGGGTTCGGGGTTGTTGAAACCTACGAGTGATATTAAAGGAACGGCTTTTAATTTTAATTCTGCTCGAACTTATTTTTCTTATGCTCCAGGAAGCGGTGCGGTTAGCTTCGATGAAATATTTATTGATAGTAAAGATTTCAAGGCTGTCGCAGATGGTTTTTTAATTATTGAAGATATAAAGGATATTCCAGAAACATTTGTTGCGCAATTAAACTTTACTGATCTCCAAACTGGAGGTTTTGGTTTATTGAATAATGGTATTTCTTCAAATTCTGCCGCTACAACTTTTAAGGTTCAACTTGATCCGTTTGATGTAGAAATTCCCCAGTTGTATATCTATGATCAGAATTCGGCAGTAAGTATGCACACAAAAGGGTTTATTTCAGTAAAGGATGACAATTGGGTTGTTTCGTTAACTACGCATAGTGATTATGCAGATTTAGAAAATGTTTTTTATTTTTGGCCGGAAAAACATAAACCAAAAGTAAGAAAATGGGTGGCTGAACATTTCGAAGAAAGTAATCTTTTCGACATTTCGATGCAAACGGAACTTGAAAACGGGTTAGGGCCAAACCTATCGTGGAGTTTTGCATTTTCTGATACTAGCTTTGCTCCTTTGAAAGGTTTTCCTATGATAGAGCAATCCTCTGGACACTTTGTTTCTAAGGATTATGCGACAAGCGTTATTTTGGAAGAAGGTATTATTTTTGACGATGTAGGTAAAGTGATTGATATTTCGGGTAGTAGCTTTTTTATCAAAGATAGTCGTATCAAACCTAGTCCTGCAGAAATACAGATTAACGCTAATGGGGCGTTAAACTCAATGTCTGAGGTATTAAATAAACCGCCTTTAAAGTTATTTGACAGAGTGCAACAACCAGTAAACTTTGGCAATGCACAAGTTTCCGGTAAGGGTCGAGTGGAATTACTTTTGAAAAATAATTTAACTTCAGATGAAATTTCTTATGAAGTTATTGGAACTGCTAAAAAGTTTTCGTCAGGTTTAATTAATCCGGACTTCGATATTTCAAGTGGTACTTTAGATTTTTTTGCGGATAAACAAGGTTTAAAAATAGAGGGTAATGCAAAAGTAAAAAATTTACCTGTTCGAGCCCAGTTTTCAGGTGTTTTAGCAAAAGACGAAGCTAAATTTTTAGAAATCGATTTCAATGTATCTCAGCAAGCGCTCGAAATGCTACCATTTAGTATGCCAGACATTAAAATTTCAGGGTCTGCTCCAGCTAAGCTTTATTTAAAATTTTCAGAAAGTAAAAATGTGGAATTTGAGTTAGTCAGCAATTTAAAAGGGGTTGAGTTGAGCCATCCTCTAACTGGCTGGGTCAAAGAAATGAATGGTGAGGCTGAGCTGAAAGTTTCTGGAACTTTAGGAACTGAGTTTGTTCTTGATAAAATCTCTTTGATCTCTCCTGAACTGGTATTGCAAGGTTCAGCTGTTCAAAAAATAGATAAAAACATTGTACTTAATTTTGAAAAGCTGGCTTTGATAGATGTGTTTGATCTTCAACTGGTTATAGGAAAAGATGGGGCACTCGAGATCACTGGGGGTCAACTTGACATGCAAGAATTTTTAAAATTGCCTTTGGCTGAAAATTCATCAAAAAAATCAACCCCGATAAAAGTTTATTTGGATGAGTTAAAATTATATGAGGAACAAGTCATAACAAGATTCAATGCAGCTTTGGAGGCTAACGGAAAGGGTAAATTTTCCGGAAGTCTTAACGATTTAGCTTCTTTTGATGGAGATTTGGAAAGAGTAGAAGAGGGCTATAGCGTTAGGGCTTATTCTAATAATGCTGGATCTTTTATTAGAGCACTAGGAGCAGCAAGAGCAGCAGACGGGGGAACAGCATATCTTAACCTTAGACACCTAAAAAATTCATCCGGAATGCAAGGAAAGTTAAAAATTAAAAATATTCGCCTGCGAAATATGCCTGCTTTGCTTGAGCTACTAGATGCCATAAGCATTGTTGGTTTGATAGATCAACTTCAAGGTCCTGGATTGGTTTTAAATCAAATTGAGGCCGATTTTATCAACTTGCCAGATCAAATAAAGTTTGAAAGAGCGTCAGCATTTGGTCCTTCTATCGGTATTTCATTGGAAGGGTATTATGCTAAGGCTACTAACGATTTAAATATGCAAGGGGTTTTATCGCCACTTTATGTTGTCAACGCAATTGGTTCTATCTTTACAAGAAAAGGTGAAGGGCTTTTAGGTTTTAATTATAGGTTACAGGGAAATGCGGAGAGACCAGAAGTGCTAGTTAATCCGCTTTCTATTTTTACCCCTGCTATTTTCAGAGAAATTTTTCGTCGACCAGTTCCCAATTTAGAATAATCTATGTTTTTGAGTGATTTTGATTTTGATCTGCCAGAAGAACTAATTGCGACAAGACCGGCTAGCCCGAGATCGTCAGCTCGTTTGCTGGTGGCGAAGGGAAACAACATAAATGATAGTTTTGTGGAAGATCTCCCAAAATTTTTAAAATCCGGAGATAGATTAGTTTTTAATGATACAAAAGTACTTCCCGCAAGATTGAACGGGGTAAGATACCGATCATTTGATGGTAATAAGATATCATCTGCTAACATAGAGGTTACTCTTCTGGTTGAAAAAAAGCAGCGAATATGGAGTGCAATGATTAAGCCCTTGCGGAGGATAAAATTAGGAGAGACGGTTTATTTTAATAAAAGTTTTAAAGCGAAACTGATAGACAAAGTTAATGGGCAGGCTTTGCTCCAATTTAATATTGAAGGCTCTGAATTCATGAAATGTTTGGAAAATCTGGGGATCATGCCGCTACCTCCATATATTGCTTCAAAGCGTAAAGCGGACAACCAAGACAAGTTAGATTACCAAACTATTTTTGCCCAAAAACTGGGTTCAGTAGCGGCACCAACCGCCTCCTTACACTTTGACAAAGCTTTGTTGGATAAAATTAAGGATATTGGCGTAGAAATTTCTTTTGTAACGCTTCATGTTGGAGCAGGAACATTTTTGCCCGTTAAAGACGAAAATATTAAAAAGCATAAGATGCATGCTGAATTTGGAGAGATTAGTCAGCAGGCAGTAGAAGAGATCAAAAAAACACAAAAAAATGGCGGAAGAATAATACCGGTGGGAACAACTGCGTTAAGATTGTTGGAAACTGCTGCTCAATCGACTGGGAAATTATCCGAATGGCGCGGCGAGACTGATATTTTTATCTACCCGGGTTTCCAATTTAAAGTTGCAGATGGCTTAATGACAAACTTCCATCTACCAAAATCTACTTTGATCATGCTCGTGTCTGCTATTATGAGTAAAGAAACTATTGAAACTATCTACAAACACGCCATAACGCATCGATATAGATTTTTTTCTTATGGAGATTCGTCGCTTTTATTTCCCTAGAAAAACCATATTCAGCTTTTTGAGGTGTTAATATGTTACTCGTTATGCAAGGGTCTTGGGCTCTCTTGTTGGGTATGCTTTTCTTGCAGCTTGGAAATGGCCTTCAAGGTACGTTACTCAGTGTAAGAGGAGAATTAGAAGACTTTTCTACTCTTGAGATGTCAGTTATAATGTCGGCCTATTTTGTGGGTTTCTTAGGGGCCAGTAGGTTGGTTCCTGAGTTCATAAGGCGTGTAGGCCATGTCAGAGTTTTTGCAGCTTTGGCCTCACTAATATCTGCGATTTTAATCCTATATCCTCTCTTGGTGAATCCTTGGATCTGGACTGGGGGAAGAATTATTATCGGTTTTTGCTTTTGTGGTGTTTATATAACAGCCGAAAGTTGGTTGAATAATGCCGCTACAAATGAAAACCGAGGTCAGCTTTTATCGTCTTACATGGTTGTACAAATGGCCGGCATTGTAGCAGCACAACTTTTACTACTTGTTGGCGACCCGGGTGGATTTGAGCTTTTTGTATTAATTTCTGTACTAGTATCAATTTCTTTTGCGCCAATTTTATTATCTATTACTCCCACTCCTGCTTTTGAGGCTACTAAACCGATGAGTATCAAGGAGTTGTTTAAAACTTCACCCTTAGGTTGTGTTGGAATGTTTTTTTTGGGTGGTATATTCTCAGCTCAATTTGGTATGGCTCCAGTATTTGGAACTAAAGCCGGTTTTTCATTGTCTGAAATTTCAACTTTTGTTGCTGCATTCTATATTGGAGCAATGGTCTTCCAGTTCCCAATTGGTTGGCTATCAGATCGAATGGATCGTAGAATTTTGATTGTTGTAACGTCCGCAATTGGATTTATTGCGGCCTTAACTTCAATCTTGGTCGTAGATGTTTTTTTAATCTTAGTGGGTAGTGCATTTCTTATTGGAGGTATGTCCAATCCACTATACTCACTACTGATAGCGTATACAAATGACTTTTTAGAGCTTGATGATATGGCTTCTGCCTCTGCTGGTTTGCTCTTTTTAAATGGACTTGGGGCTATAAGTGGACCTTTACTCACGGGCTATTTAATGACCCAAATGGGCCCTGAGGGATATTTTATAATTTTAGCTACTTTGCTAGGCTCGCTGACTATTTACGGCTTTTACAGGATGACACAGCGTGGAATTTCTGATGTTGATACATCCAGTTACGCAACCGTCCTCCCAACAGCTTCCGTTGTTGCCGTTGAAATTGCTCAAGAGTTAGCCATTGAGGCAGCTGAAGAAGCTGAAGAAAGTTAAGCTCTGTTTTAAAAATTACTTCACAAAATTTGAAACCCGTGTCTTAATGTAGCAAAAAAGCAGGAAAACAGGCATGAACCCAGAATTTATTTTAAATTTCTGGCTCGACGAAGTCGGGCCTGATTATTGGTATAGTTTTGATGAATCTTTGGATGGATTGATTGAGAAAAAATTTAAAGAAACCTTACAGCATATCCTTTCAGGAGGGCATAGCCTTTGGCTAACTTACCCCTCTGGAGCTTTAGCTTACATAATAGTCCTAGATCAGTTTTCTAGAAATATTTTCCGAGGGAATAAAAGTTCTTTTGCAGCTGAAAGAATTGCGATAGCGGCTTCTAAGCAGTCAATCAAATCTATGTTTGATTTGAAAATTGATGAACCGGCTCGTCAGTTCTTTTATATGCCATTGATGCATTCTGAAAATTTATATGACCAAGAAAAATGTATTCGTCAAATATTACAAAAACTCCCATCATCTGGTCATGATTTACTTAAGCATGCCAAGGCTCACCGTGAAGTAATACGAAGCTACGGACGTTTCCCGAGTAGGAATAGTCAGTTAGGTCGAAAAAATACGCTTTTCGAGCAAGAGTATTTTGAACATGGTGGTTATCAGGCTGTTCTTTCAAGACTAAACAACTATGCGGCTTAACTTTTTTATATTTAACTGAAAGTTATATTGAATATCAATACTTAGTAGTTTAACGTTAAACAATATATGTTTTGGAGATAAATATGTCGAGAAATGATTTTGACGTAGTTGTAATTGGTGCTGGGCCCGGCGGATATGTAGCCGCCATCCGCAGCGCGCAGCTGGGCCTTAAAACTGCAATTGTTGAGAAAGAGCATATGGGAGGAATTTGCCTTAATTGGGGGTGTATTCCAACAAAGGCAATGTTACGATCTGCTGAGATTTTTCATCTAATGCATCGAGCAAATGAGTTTGGATTGAGCGCAGAAAAAATATCTTTTGATCTGCAAGCAGTAATAAAACGTTCTCGTGGTATCTCGAAGCAATTAAACCAAGGCGTTACCCATTTATTAAAAAAGAATAAAGTGAAATCTTTCATCGGAGAGGCTACTATTCTAGAAAAGGGAAAAGTTAGAGTTTTAAAAAATGAAAACTCTGAAGAAATATTAGCAGAAAATATTGTAATAGCTTCTGGTGCTCGGGCTAGGGAATTGCCTGGTTTGGAGGCAGATGGAAAAATAGTGTGGACTTACAAGCATGCTTTGACACCTACGCGTATGCCCAAAAAACTTTTGGTAGTTGGCTCAGGAGCAATAGGAATAGAATTTGCTAGCTTTTATAACACCCTTGGAGCTGATACCACGGTTATAGAGTTGGTTGATAGAATATTGCCTGCTGAAGATGCTGAAGTAGCAGATTTTGCTCATAAACAATTTTTAAAACAGGGTATGAAAATTTTGACGCAGACATCTGTGGAGAAAATTGAACTTAAGAACAATATGGCCAATATTCAGATGGAGCATGCTGGTAAAATACTAACCGAACAATTCGATACTATTATTTCAGCAGTTGGTATTGTTGGAAATATAGAGGGATTAGGCCTTGAGAACATATCAATTAAAACTGAGAAATCGCATATAAAAACAGATATTAATTGTAATGTTGGTATCGAGGGTATTTACGCGATTGGAGATGTTGCCGGAGCGCCGTGGTTGGCCCATAAAGCGAGCCATGAGGGTGTGATGGTGGCTGAGCTCATTGCTGGAAAGGAAGTTCACACTGTAGCTTCAAGTTCCATCGCAGGTTGCACTTATTGTAACCCTCAGATAGCGAGCGTCGGACTGACAGAAGAAGAAGCTCAAAAAAAAGGTTTAAATATCAAGATTGGCCGTTTTCCGTTTATAGGTAACGGTAAGGCTATTGCCTTGGGTGAGCAAGAAGGCCTAATTAAAACAATTTTTGACGTTAAAACTGGAGAACTTTTAGGTGCACATATGGTTGGCGCTGAAGTTACAGAGCTAATTCAAGGATATGTTTTAGGTCAAAAATTGGAGACAACTGAGGAAGATTTAATATCGACAGTCTTTCCTCATCCCACACTTTCAGAAATGATGCACGAAAGTGTTTTAGATGCTTATGATCGAGCAATTCATATTTAACGCATTTCGTTAAAATTGTTGGTTTGGGTGATATCGCAGGATGTTTAATTATCCTCGGCGCCTACCACCCCGCCTTCGAGATCTTCCACCTTCACCAGAGGTTTCCGTCGAGAAGCCAGATGGCTTATTGAATTTAATCCAAGCTCCACCGTGCGGATCATTATTTGTTAGTAAGTTTGCAGCCCTTATTGCTTCCATTTCTTTCCCTGGACGGGACTTAGTGGATCCCATGCCAAATATAGAAACAAATGTCTCGTCATCCATCGTTTCTGGAATTATTATACCAGAAGATAATACCTCAGCCTTTTTTTCTGCAATTTTTTTCTGAGTTACAGGTAATGCTATAGGGTTCATTATGGCAGATGTCATCCCCGCACCCATAGCCATTGGTAAAAAGGCATTATTAATTCCATGTCGATTTGGCAATCCAAACGAAACATTAGATGCCCCACAAGTAGTATTTACTCCTAATTCTTCTCGTAATTTACGAACAAGTGTAAATACTTGTTTACCAGCAGTCGCCATCGCTCCAATAGGCATTACAAGGGGGTCTACGACGATGTCTTTGGCAGGGATACCAAAATCTGAAGCGCGCTCCACAATTTTTTTCGCTACAGCAAAGCGAACATCAGGATCTTCTGAAATACCGGTATCATCATTGCTTATTGCTACGACAGGAACATTATATTTTGCGACTAAGGGTAATACAAATTCTAGCCGGTCTTCTTCGCCGGTTACCGAATTCAGAAGTGGGCGCCCTTGAGCAGTTTCAAGCCCCATCTCCAACGCTTCAGGAACTGAACTGTCAATACATAAAGGTATGTCGGTAAGCCTTTGAACTAATTCAATCATCTTTTTCATTAAAGGTGGTTCAGTTTCATTAGGATTTGGATTTGAATTATATACTACACCTGCGTTGATATCTAATATACTTGCGCCAGCCTCGACCTGAGCCAACGCATCTTTTTCCACTGTCGAGAAATCACCAGCCTCTAGTTCGGCTGCCAACTTTTTTCTGCCAGTCGGATTTATCCTTTCTCCAATCACACAAAAAGGATGATCAAAACCCAAAACAGCAGTTTTAGTTTTTGATTCAACAACAGTTTTTACCATTTTTTTTCCTTATATTTGATTTACTGGAATCCCTGAAGTTCCACAGTTTTCAGTCACCCATCTAGCGTTTGTTTTGATCCCACCTAGTGGAAAAAAATGAACACTCGCAATATTAAAATCAGAGTCTTTTGCTTTATGATCTGCCAATTGGGACAGAACCTCTGTTGGTTCGTAAGGTAAAAGAAGCTTCGTCACATCTTTTGCTCTTTTTTGCAAAACTTTTAAGGATGGTCCAACGCCACAAGCTATAGCAAATTTAATCAGCGTCTGTAGCTTAGCGGGTCCTGCAATCCCAATGTGAATAGGTATATCAATTCCAGCATTTTTAATTGAATTGGCCCATTCAATAATAGGGCCAGCTTCAAAAGCAAATTGAGTTGCTATTGCCATTTTTGCATCAGTTTTATTTTTATAATTCTGCTTCCATTGTAGGGCTGCATCTACGTTTTTTGTGCTTCCGTCTGGGTCAATGTCTTTATTCCCCTCTGGATGGCCTGCAATATGAATGTTTTTGAAATTAGCTTTGTCAAATAAGCCAGTTTCCAAAAGGCTCATAGAGCTTTCATATTCTCCGTAGGGTTTATTTAAACCTCCGGCCAATAAAAGGGCTTGGTTAACTCCAGCCTCGCCTTGATAACGATCTATCCATTCATTTAGGGTAGCTTTGTCTTTAATTATTCTGGCAGGAAAGTGAGGCATTGTGGAAAAACCGTCCTCAGCAAGTCTTTTTGCAGTTTTAACCATATCTTCAATTGGCGTTCCTTCGATGTGAGCAATATAAACCCTAGTTTTTTCAGGTAGAAGATCTCTAAAATCTTCAATTTTTTCTGCCGTCCTTGGCATGACTTCGATCGAAAAATCACGTACAAACCGCTCAAGGTTTTCGCTCACCTGCGATGTTTGTGAGGCTTTAGTTTTTAATCCAAAAAGTGTCATTTCTACCCTCAATGCCGGTTACGTAGCCCGACCATTATTGTTTACAAGCACTATTAACTTTTCTTTGTCATACTCGGCTTCTAATTTTTCTGCTTGTTCTCTTGCAATTTTCTCGGGGTTACCTTCCAATTTAAATGGTTTGGCTTTTCTCCATTCAGCAAGATAATCGTCAGTGGACTTTTGGCCCGACTTCATAGCGGCTCTATCGATAGCTTGTTCAAACCTTTCTGATAATTGTATTTTAGTAGCACGACGACCCTTGCCGACAATAACTTGTGCCGGGATATCCTTCCAATAAACAATTACAACGTCATGCATTCAATGACTCCCTGACAAAACTATTTTTTTGGTATGATAATTAGTCGATTTTCAAAGGCAAGATTTCGACAGAAAGCATTGCTGCTGCGACTTTTGACTTGGAGAAATAGGGTTAAATGAGTCTACTGCGAATTAAAGTATCTTGCACAGTGTTAGTCTCCGACGTATCGTTAGAATAACTTATAATGGAGGGCGTAGGCTATGGCGCCCAAGAAGCCTATAGAAAAAGCGGCTTTCCCTCGAGTGGTTGAGAGCGCTATTAATAAAAATTTGGGGCCTGAGGCTTTATATGCAGCACTCGACTTAGGCACTAATAGCTGTCGTATGTTAATTGCACAGCCAAAAGGTGCTCAATTTCATGTTATCGATAGTTTTGCAAAATCTGTTCAATTAGGATCTGGCCTTGAAAAAACTGACAGATTAAGTAGCGAATCAATCAATCGTACTATTCAAGCTCTTAAAGTCTGCAAACAAAAGTTAGATAAGTATGACGTGAAATTCGCCAGACTTATCGCTACTGAAGCTTGTAGACGTGCAAAAAATTCAAAAGAATTCATTTCTAAAGTTTTTCAGCAGACAGGCTTACAACTCGAAATTATAGATACAGAAGAAGAAGCGCGTTTAGCTGTGATTTCTTGTGCTCCACTAGTTAGCTCCAAGTCTGAACAGTTACTGGTTGTTGATATTGGAGGAGGATCAACTGAACTTGTTTGGATTGATTTAACTTCTGTGCCTTCCCAAGAAAGACCTAAATCAATAATGCGTTTGCATGCTGGGTTCCATTCTGTAGACAGTCCATTTACGGCTGCTAAAGTAGTTGACTGGATTTCAGTACCCTTAGGCGTTGCGACTTTGCGCGATCAATTTAATGATGTAGAAGACGATGCGGCTAAGTTTGCTTTGATGAGCTGGTATTTTGAAGAAAAATTGGCTGATTTTGCTCCTTATAAAGATAATAAAGTAGACACCGGTTTTCAAATTATAGGAACTTCTGGTACAGTTACAACGGTAGCCTCCTCACATCTTGGTTTGCGACGTTATGACCGTACAAAGGTAGATGGCTTGAGAATGACGACGGACCAAATTGATAAGGTAATCCGCTCATATCTGGAAATGGGTCTTGAAGGTAGAAAAAAAGATCCAAGAATTGGGCGAGATAGACAGGCATTAATAATGTCTGGTGCAGCTATTTTGCAAGCGATGTTGAGAAGTTGGCCGACGGATAAGCTAACAGTTGCTGATCGTGGTTTGCGAGAAGGACTGCTTTACGCTCAAATGTCTGCGAATGGAGTGTTAGAAGACGCTATTTTTTAACAAAAGGCTTAATAATTTCAAATTGATGAATTGATGAAAAAAACAACAAAGGCTAAAAATATCTCTGGACGTGGGCAGCGAGATCTTAAGGTAAAGGTTAAATCAGCTCGAGGAAAAACAGTAAGTCAGGTTAAGTGGCTACAGCGTCAATTAAATGACCCTTATGTTAAGCGAGCTCAACTTGAAGGTTTTCGAGGGCGAGCCGCATTTAAACTTTTAGAGTTAAATGAAAAATATAATTTTTTGATACCAGGATCTAAGGTGGTTGATTTAGGTTGCGCTCCAGGAGGCTGGAGCCAAGTTTCCGTCGATTTAGTAAATGCACTTGGCGTAAAAAAGAATGTTAAAATTGGTTCAGTTATTGGAATAGACTTACAGGAGGTAGAAGTTTTGCCTGGGGCCAAGTTTTATCAACTTGACTTTATGGCGAATGATGCGGATCTCGAAGTCAAAAAAATTCTTGAAGGAAAAGCAAATGTTGTAATGTCTGATATGGCGGCATCTTCCTCTGGTCATAAAAAGACAGACCATCTTAGAATAATGGCACTGTGTGAGACTGCAGCGTATTTTGCATTTGATGTTTTGGAAGAGGGGGGAACTTTTGTTGCTAAAGTTTTGGCCGGTGGAGCGGAAAGCGATCTGCAAACTTTACTGAAACAAAAATTTACAAAAGTATATAATGTTAAGCCTCCGAGCAGCCGATCAGATAGTTCAGAGAAATTTGTGGTTGCGCTAGGTTTCAGGGGCTAATTTTCATTATTGTCGTGGTTGAGTTTTAAACTGGTAAATATAGCAAAGTTTTCGTTTCCTCTAACTGACATTTTATAAATAGTTATTTTGGAGAAAGAGATGCCATTAAACCTTAATCGAGACGTTTTTATAACCTGCGCAGTGACAGGATCAGGTAGCACACAGGATCGCAGCCAACTTGTTCCTCGGAGCCCAAAAGATATTGCTGATAGTGCGATCAATGCCGCGAAAGCAGGTGCGGCGATAGTTCATTGCCATGTCAGGGACCCGGGAACTGGAAAACCCAGTAGAAATTTAGCCTATTATCGTGAAGTTACGGACCGCATTAGAGATGCGGATGTAGATGTCGTTCTTAATCTTACTGCTGGTATGGGCGGAGATATAGTATTTGGTGGTACTGAGAATCCGTTACCAGTTGCCGAAGGAACAGACATGATTGGTGCTGAAGAAAGGGTAGCGCACATTATTGAGTGTCTACCGGAAATATGCACATTGGATTGTGGAACTATGAACTTTGCCGAAGCAGATTATGTGATGACCAATACTACTGGAATGTTACAGGCAATGGGTTCGATAATAACTGAGGCGGGCGTTAAGCCTGAAATAGAGGCCTTTGATACTGGACATCTATGGTATGCCAAACAGTTGGTGGCAGATGGGATCATCGGAGAAGATGTTTTAGTCCAATTATGTATGGGAGTGCCATGGGGAGCGCCAGATGACTTAAATACTTTCATGGCCATGGTGAATAATGTTCCTGAGAATTGGACTTTTAGTGCATTTTCTCTTGGGAGAAATCAAATGCCTTATGTTGCTGCAGCAATTTTGGCTGGAGGCAATGTAAGAGTTGGCTTGGAAGATAATCTTTGGCTTAAAAAGGGAGTTTTGGCCAGGAATGAAGATTTAGTATTGCGTGCAAGGGAAATCATTGAAGCTATGGGGGCTAAAGTGATTGGGCCTCAAGAGGTGCGAAATAAGTTAAACCTAAATAAAAGAGCTCCAATTAATAGACTTAAAGCTTGAATTTTAAATTGCTAATCTGATGCAAAGGGTAATGTATGAAAAAAGTAGCTGCAATTATTGGTGGCGGTGTCATAGGAGCAGGTTGGCTTGCTCGGTTTTTGTTAAATGGATGGGATGTAAGAGTATTTGATCCCGATCCAGAAGCAGAACGAAAAGTTGACGAAGTGCTTTTAAATGCAAAAAGGGCATTGCCAATGTTGTATGATTTTGCACTTCCCAAAGAAGGCAACTTATATTTTTGTTCTACAATCAAAGAAACAGTCGAAGAGGCATTATGGATACAAGAAAGTGTGCCAGAGCGTTTAGATATAAAGCAAACCACTCTATCAGAAATACAAATATACTGCAAAAAGACAGCAGTTATTGGCTCCTCAACTTCAGGATTTATGCCTTCTCAATTGCAAGAAAACTCATCGTTTCCAGACCAGATAATGGTGTGTCATCCATTTAACCCTGTCTATTTGCTGCCCTTGGTTGAAGTCGTTCCTGGAAATCAAACAAGTGATGAGCATTTTGGATCGGCAAAAATGTTGCTTCAAGAGGTGGGTTTTTTCCCTTTGCATGTTCGTAAAGAAATAGATGCTCATATTGCTGACCGATTTCTTGAAGCGGTTTGGAGGGAGGCGCTTTGGTTAATAAAGGATGGAATTGCTACAACGGAAGAAATCGATAATGCTATTAGGTATGGATTTGGCCTTAGATGGGCTCAAATGGGGCTCTTTGAAACCTATAGAGTCGCTGGTGGAGAAGGTGGTATGGCCCACTTTATAGAGCAGTTTGGCCCTTGTTTAAAATGGCCTTGGACAAAACTTATGGATGTTCCTGAGCTTACAAAAGAACTTATACATGATATTGCAGATCAATCTGATAGCCAGTCAGGAAAATATTCGATTAGAGAGCTTGAACGAATTAGAGATGATAATTTGATCGTAATTCTGCGTGCTTTGAAACAACAAAATCAAGCCGCTGGCAAAATTGTAAATAGTCATGAAGAGAAAATAATTAATTTGGCAGATATTGCTCCTAAAATGAGGACAGTTTCTCGAAAAGTTCCAGTGGATTGGACTGATTATAATGGGCATATGAATGAAGGTCGTTACGGGCAGGTATACAGTGATGCAGCTGATGGATTTCTCTGGGCGGTTGGGGCTGATAAGGCCTATGTAGCATCTGGTTATAGTTATTTTACAGTCGAAACATCAGTTAAATTTTTAACTGAAACGCATGCCGGAGAGGACATTATAGTAGACACCACAGTAAAACTTATTGATGGTAAGAAGCTTAAACTTTTTCATTCTATGCAGCGTGTAGAAGATGGTTGTATCCTATCAACTTGTGAACAATTTTTACTTCATATTGATATGGAAAAAAGAACATCTTCCCTACCTGTATCACCGGTAGCTGAAAATTTGCAAAATTTATCTAGAAAAATTTGAGATTGGTAAGCATATGAATTTTGGATTAACAGAAGAACAGGAAATGATCGTTGAAACTGTTAGAAGTTTTGTTGAAAACGAAATCTATCCTCATGAAAATTTAGTCGAAAATAAAGGTTTTGTACCGCCTGAAATTTCAAAAGAAATAAAGCAAAAATGTATTAATTTGGGCTTTTATGCTTGTAATTTTCCAACAGAAGTGGGTGGCGCAGGTTTAAATCATTTGGATTTTGCTCTAGTGGAGCGGGAGCTAGGTCGTGGATCAATGGCTTTAACACATTTTTTTGGCCGGCCTCAAAATATTTTGATGGCGTGTAAGGGTGAACAGATTGAAAAGTATTTGTTACCCGCTGTTCGTGGAGAACTGATGGACGCTCTGGCTATGACAGAACCGGATGCAGGTTCTGATGTAAGAGGTATGAAATGTTTTGCCAAAAGTGAGGGAAGTGACTGGATTGTGAACGGTACTAAGCACTTTATTTCGGGAGCAGAACATGCTGATTTTGTTATCGTTTTCATTGCAACAGGTGAGGAAAAAACTGAAAAAGGACCTAAGAAAAAGATTACCGCCTTTCTGGTCGATAGAGGAACTCCAGGGTTTGTAATCAGAGATGGTTATAATTCGGTCAGTCACAAAGGATATAAAAATATGATTTTAGAATTTGATGACTGTCGGTTGCCAAAAGAACAAGTGCTTGGTGAAGTTGACGGTGGGTTTGAGGTGATGAATACTTGGCTTTACGCCACTCGGCTCACCGTGGCCGCAATGTCAGTAGGGCGTGCAAGACGCTGTTTTGACTATGCTTTGAGTTATAGTGCGGAGCGTAAACAGTTTGGTCAACAAATTGGTAAATTCCAAGGTGTTAGTTTCCAATTAGCAGATATGATCACTGAAATTGATGCTGCAGATTTTTTGACGCTCAATGGAGCTTGGCGCTTGGATAAAAATTTATCCTCTAATAGAGAGATTGCGAGCGCTAAATTATATGCAACTGAAATGTTGGCCCGTGTGACAGATGCTACTTTGCAAATTCATGGAGGCATGGGCTTAATGGATGATTATCCGATAGAAAGGTTTTGGAGGGATGCTCGTGTCGAACGTATCTGGGATGGCACTTCAGAAATTCAAAGGCATATTATCAGTAGAGACCTGCTTCGTCCTTTGGGCTCCTAATTTTATTTGTAAAAAGTGGTCATAATGAGCTCTCAATCCCGTTTAAGACGTTTATTCTCACCCAAAAGTGTAGCTGTTATTGGCGGAGGTGTGTGGTGCCGCTCAGTTATAGAGCAGCTTTTCAAAATTGGTTACAAAGGGAAAATTTTTCCAGTTCATCCTCGTAAGAAAGAAATATTGGGTTTAAAATATTTCAAGGACTTAGAAGAGGTTCCCATTGAAATTGATGCCTCTTTTGTTGGTGTAAACCGCAATATAACAATCGAAGTGATTAAGAAGCTGAATGATTTGAATGCTGGTGGCGCCGTTTGTTTTGCATCGGGATTTTTAGAGGCTGAAGATGATAAGCGAGGCTCTGGAGACCTGCAAAAGTCACTTATTGAGGCAGCAGGCGATATGCCAATATTGGGTCCAAATTGCTATGGATTTATCAACTATTTGGATCGTTCAGTATTGTGGCCTGATCAGCACGGTGGAAAGGCCGTTGATAGAGGCGTTGCCATATTAACCCAAAGCTCAAACCTTGCTATTAACATTACTATGCAAACTCGTGGGCTCCCCATTTCATATATAATGAGCGTGGGAAATCAGGCCAGTCTTGGGTTTTCCGAGATTGGAATGTATCTCCTTTCGGATCACCGTGTTACAGCTTTAGGATTGCACATAGAAGGGATTGGGGAAGTGCGAGCTTTTGAAGAGTTGGCGACCAAAGCACGAAAATTGGGTAAGTCTATAGTTGTGCTTAAGGTCGGAAAAAGCGCAGAGGCCCGTAAAGCCGCCCAATCTCATACCGCTTCATTGGCTGGCGACGCGCAGAGTGCTGAAAGTTTATTTAAACGTTTGGGTATTGCTGAAGTTGATAGATTAGAAGTTCTATTAGACACCTTAAAAATATTTCATTTAAATGGTCCGTTATTTTCAAAAAATGTTCGATCTCTTTCATGTTCTGGAGGTGAGGCCTCTCTTGTCTCTGATTTGGCACAAGAGTATGGAATTCAATTTCCTAAACTTGAAAAAGAAAATATTTCTGAACTGCGTTCAGTGTTGGGTGAAATGGTCGCTTTATCCAATCCGCTTGATTATCACACCTATATTTGGGGTGATGTTGAAGCCATGGCTTCGACTTTCATTGCAATGATGCGTGGGCATGACGGAATAACTATAATTATCGTAGATTTTCCTAGAGACGATACTTGTGACCCTTCGGCTTGGAATTGCGTCATTAAAGCCGCAAAAAAAGTAAAAAACGTTAGGGATAAACCTTTGGCTTTAGTCTCAACTTTGTCTGAAAATATTCCAGAGCATGTATCTCTTGAGCTTTTGGAGAGTAATATCATTACTTTACACGGATTAGATACAGGTTTAGCTGCAATTTCTGCATCGTCATCCAATCAAACGCTGGTGAATCCAATGCCTATTTTTTTATCCAATCCGACTGGAAAAAGCATTCTAGTCGATGAGTATGTTGCAAAAAAAAGTTTGGAAAAATATGGATTGAAGATACCAAAAACAGAAAAATGTTTGCTGAGTGATGCGCATTTTGTTTCAGATCAAATTGGCTATCCTGTTGTGCTAAAGGCACTTGGATCAGCACATAAAAGTGAAATGGGAGAAGTTTTTTTAGACTTAGAAAATCAAAAAGCTGTTAAAAATGCATTGAAAAAAGTATCTAAAAAACATGTCATTATTGAAAAAATGATCGATGATGCGATTGTTGAATTACTCATTGGCATTGTACATGACCCCGCTCATGGGATGCTTTTAACAATAGGAGCAGGAGGGATTTTAACCGAAATCCTCTCTGATACTTCATCTCTTTTGCTTCCCAGCAGTCAGGATGATGTGCTCGAGTGTTTTAACCAACTTAAGATATCTAAGATAGCTAAAGGCTACAGAGGGTTCTCAGGCGTCGATGTAAATCAAATAGTTGATGCAATAATGAAGATCCAAGAATTTGTTTTAGATAACAGAGATAAAATTTTTGAAATAGAAATTAATCCGCTCATTGTTACAAGTTCTGAAGTAATAGTGGCAGATGCGCTGATAAGAAAGGTGACATAATGCAATTTGGTAGCCCAATCAAAACGAGCGAACGCAACCATATTTTAGAAGTTAAATTGGATCGACCTAAAGCTAATGCTATCGATTTAAAAACAAGCCGAATTTTGGGTGAAATTTTTACAAGGTTTAGGGATGATTCAAACCTGCGTGTAGCAATTATAACCGGAGAGGGTGAAAAGTTTTTTTGCCCAGGCTGGGATCTAAAGGCTGCTGCAGACGGTGATGCAGTGGATGGAGACTATGGTGTTGGTGGTTTTGGAGGCCTTCAAGAGCTTAGAAGTCTGAATAAACCCGTTATAGCCGCAGTTAACGGTATTTGCTGTGGAGGTGGTTTGGAATGGGCTTTGAGCGCTGATATTATTTTAGCGGCTGAACATGCCACTTTCGCTCTGCCTGAAATTCGATCCGGCACCGTCGCTGATGCTGCATCAATTAAACTACCAAAGCGAATACCTTATCACATTGCTATGGATATGTTACTCACTGGCCGTTGGTTGGATGCAGAAGAGGCGGCCAAATGGGGTCTAATAAATTATATTCATCCTGCACAAAATCTAATGGATGAGGCTTATAAACTAGGGGAGCTTTTGGCTTCAGGACCCCCTTTGGTTTACGCTGCAATAAAAGAAGTTGTTCGTGAAGCTGAAAATATGAAGTTTCAGGATGCACTAAATAAAATTACTAATAGTCAATTCGAAAGTGTAGAAAGACTTTATAGATCAGAGGATCAAATCGAGGGTGCGCGCGCATTTGCTGAAAAACGTGAACCTGAATGGAAAGGGCGTTAGCTAGCCTAATCAGATGAAGGGGTATGCTTACTTTTTATAAGATTAAACAAACCTAACTTTCCCAATAAAAGAAAGGTTTCTATTTCTTTGTGCGTAGTCGATTCCATACCCAACAACGAACTCATCTGGTATTTCAAAACCAGTCCAATCTGCTTTAATTTCTGTCTCACGTCGGCTTGGTTTATCAAGTAAAGCTATAGTTTTTAATTTAGCCGGGCTTCTTGATAAAAGTAAGTTGGTTACATGATGTAGCGTAAAACCTGTATCAACAATATCCTCAACGAGAAGGACATCTTTTCCTTCAATAGCACCTCTCAAGTCTTTTAGAATTCTAACCTCTTCGGATGAAACCATTTCATCCCCATAAGATGATGCCTCTAGAAAATCTACTTCAACAGGTAGGTTAAGTTCGCGAACTAAATCTGCTATAAAAACAAAGGATCCTCTTAAAAGTCCAACAACAATAAGTTTATCTGTTTCTTTAAACTCTAATTCTATCTCTTTAGCTAAGTGCTCTATTCGAGCTGCTATAGATTTTGCGGAAATAAGAGTATCGACAACATAATTTGATTGAGACATTTGTTCCTCTTGAATTTAATTTACGTTTGTTTGTAGTTAGAAAATAAACCAAATGCAAAGGCTTGAAATGACATCTCACGCAGAAACAAAATATTTACCCTACACGGCTAAAGAGATGTTTGATCTAGTTGCTGATATTTCATCATATCCTGAATTTTTGCCATGGTGTGCCGCAGCTCGTGTGAAAAAAGAAGTGCAAAAAGGAGGAATAAAACAAATCGAGGCTGATTTAATTATAAGTTTCAAAGTATTTAGAGAAAAATTTGGGAGCCGCGTATTGCTTGATGCTTCGAAATTTATTATCGAAACAGATTACATAGATGGACCATTTCGTTATATGCATTCAGTTTGGTGTTTTGAAAACTCTGAACAGGGCTGCGAGGTAAAGTTTAGCGTTGATTTTGAATTTAAAAATGCAATGTTGCAGAGTATTATTGGATTAGTTTTTAATGATGCAATGCAGCGAATAGTTAGGGCGTTTGAACGACGGGCGTCAGAACTTTACACTAAATCATGAACTGGTTGGTGCCGGAAGTATTTCCGGCACCTTAGAAATCAAGAGTTCACATCATATGCACGTTCACCATGGACGCTTAAATCAAGACCGTTCGTTTCGGTTTCTTCATCCACACGTAGGTGCGTAATCAAAGACACGATTTTGATAAGAACGTAAGTAACAATAATTGTAAAAATACCTACGATGATGAGACCTGAAATTTGAGAAACAAAAGACGTATACCCGAAGATGGCGATCATTAAAGTTCCAAATATTCCTCCGATACCATGGACTGCAAAAACATCTAAAGTATCATCGATATAAAGTATATTTCTCACAACATTCACAGCTTCTTGACAAAGAATACCAGCTATTGCTCCAATTAAGGCAGCCTGAAGTGGATCTACAGACCCAGCTGCTGGCGTAATTGAAGCTAGGCCAGCAATTGTCCCTGTGACCATACCTACCAAAGACGCTTTGCCAAACTTGAATTTTTCCCAAGCCGCCCACGTAAGTGAAGCGGCAGCTGCTGAAATATGGGTAACAGTTATGGCCATTGCTGCACCACCGTCAGCTGCAAGTTGTGACCCGCCATTAAAGCCAAACCATCCTACCCACAGCATTGCTGCGCCAATCATTACAAATCCAGGGTTATGGGGTGGAGTGGTTTTATTGCGACGAGGGCCAAGACAAAAAGCAATCACTAACGCTGCAATACCGGCTGTCTCGTGTACAACAATACCACCAGCAAAATCTACAACTCCCTCATCTCCTAGGATACCTCCACCAGCAAGAATTCCACCACCCCAAATCCAATGAACAACAGGCGCGTAACACAAAAGCATCCAAAGTGATGAAAAAATTAACACGAAGGCAAAACCAATGCGTTCAACATAAGCTCCAACAATAAGAGCAGGAGTAATTATTGCAAAGGTCATTTGAAACGCAAAAAACAATATTTCTGGAAGTGTTCCACTCAATGAATCTGAGTCCACTCCTGATAGGAAAGCTTTACCAAGTCCACCCCAGTAACCTGAAGAACCGTCTCCAAAAGCGATTGAGTAGCCAAAAGCAAACCATAATACGCTCATTAGGCAAGCAATCGCATAGCAATGCGTAAATACGCTCAAAACATTCCTGGAGCGAACTAATCCTCCATAAAATAACGAAAGCCCTGGAAGTGTCATAAACAAAACAAGAGCAGTAGCCACGATAATCCACGCGGTATCAGCACCAACCATATTATATCCTTATTGTCTCAGTCTGAGGTCGCTGAAAACGTAGTTTTCCGACAAAACAAAGAATAAGGTTGTAAACAACTACTGATACCATTACCTTTTTTATTTTTTGATTAAAAAATAAGCGAAAAAATAGTTGATTGATTAATTTTAAAACACTTTAAGGTCTTTTGCTTAAGACACTTTTCAGAAGATTCAGCCCATATATTGTCGCTTTTTCTCTTACAAGGTTCCGACCTAAAGGCCCAAATTGTTTTGTTTTAGTTAACTTTATGTCTTTTTCGAAAGCCACTGAAAAACAAACCATTCCTTCTGGTTTTGTATCTGAGCCACCAGGGCCGGCTATTCCAGTTACTGAAATTGCTATATTAGCTTTAGAATTTTTAAGAGCCCCGATAGCCATTTCAGCAGCTACCTCCTCTGAAACAGCACCAAACGACTCTAAAGTAATTTGATTGACATTCAAAAGTTTCATTTTTGAAATATTCGAATAAGTAACAAATCCACATTCGAATATTGCGGAGGAGCCCGGAATGTCTGTGATCGCACTAGATAGCATTCCGCCAGTACAACTTTCTGCGCTCGCGATAACAATTTTTTTTAGACTAGCTACCTCAAAAATCTCTTTTGTGATCTGACAAATGCTTTGTCTCATGTTAATATTAGTAAAGTTGTTAATGTAATCGCAGATGCAACGCCGGCTAAAATATCATCCAAAATAACTCCTAAAGCTCCGCCTAATTTGTCAGCCCAGCCAACCAGACCTAGTTTTACAATATCAAAAAAACGAAAACTGACAAAAGCCCAAAGCCAAAAAATCCATAGGTTCTCGGTGTTAGTCTGTTCGAGTTGAAAAATGTATCCTATTGGAAGAATTGCAATCCATTGACCAATCACCTCATCAATGACCACTTCTGAGGGGTCAGACTTCTCTGGATTTTGTTCAATAAATTTTTTTGTTGCCCAAAATCCTATCAAAATAAAAAATATCAAAAGAAAGCAAAAGGTGATAAAATTTGTAAGTTGAAGAAAAATATAGGCTGAGATAATTCCAGCTATTGAACCCCATGTGCCGGGGGCAGGGCGCAAAAATCCAACATAAAAGAATGTAGCAATGAACTTACTCAACTTTACTTACCGAGGCAGTGGCAAGTGCAGCTATTCCTTCTTCTCTGCCAGTGAAACCCAACTTTTCAGATGTAGTGGCCTTTACGCTGACGCGATTTTTATCTAGCTCCATAATTTTAGAGATTGAGGTCTTCATTTTGTCAGATAATGGTCCAATTTTTGGTTGTTCACATATAATGGTGCAATCAACGTTATTGATCTGATAGCCCAATTTATCTACAAGTTGAACTGCATGCTTGAGAAATATATCACTTGAAGTATCTTTCCATGTAGGATCATTAGGGGGAAAATGTGTGCCAATGTCACCGGCTGCAATCGCACCATATATAGCATCAGTGATGGCATGTAATCCAACATCAGCATCAGAATGCCCTAATAGTTTTTTTGAGAAAGGTATTTTAATGCCACAAAGGGTTAATTCACTTCCTTCAGTAAAAGCATGAACGTCAAATCCATTACCTAACCTAACATCGATCATTTAATTCAAAACTTTCTCTATCATTTTATATCCAATTTTTTGACCAAGATTCTAGACATTTTTGAAAAGTCCTCTGGCGTCGTTATTTTCATATTATCTTTATGGCCAGTTTTAAGCATTACCTTCAATCCAGATTTTTTCGCTAATTCAACATCATCAAAGGCCCTTTCACTAGAACGATGCTTATGGGCATCAAGTATCTTAGAGTAGGGAAAGCCTTGAGGGGTCTGTGCTCTAAATACAAAATCCCTATCAAGGGTTTTTTCCACTTCTCCGTCTGATATTTTCCAGAGTGCATCAGTAATCGGTAACCCAGGAGCGGCACCGGTTTCTTCGTTAATCGATGAAATTATATCTGTAATGATATTTTCTGAAACTGCTGGTCTGGCAACGTCGTGTATAAGGACTTTGTCTGGTGAAAGAATCTTTGCAGCTATTAAACCGTTATATACTGAAAGTGACCTAGACTTTCCACCGACGCAAGTCATCACATCCTCTCTATGGAGAGTATGATTTGGGGGTAAAACAACAATAACGAAGTCAACTAAACTATGGTTTTTGAAGGCATCAATAGACCAATCAACCACGAGTTTCCCAGCTATTTTGCGCCATTGCTTTGGCACTTTACCACCTGCTCTATTTCCTTTGCCGGCGGAAACTATAATGGCAACTGTTGTCATTAAACCTCCACATTACGACTTTTAAATTTTTTATAACTGACTCGCAATCCATAGAAAGATTTGCTTAAAAAGTAGGCAATTTTTTTTAAACGAGCAAAAAATATGCATATATTCATTTTCTTGGCTTGGAATTTTGGATAAATTAATCAAAACTAATATTATGACACTCTCAATTGGACAATTCGAAGTAAATCCTCCGATTTTTCTGGCACCAATGGCTGGAATTACCGATTTGCCATTCCGGCATGTGGTTTCGCGTTTCAAAACTGGTCATTTTGTTTCTGAAATGGTTGAGAGCCAGGAACTATTGAATGGTAGGCCAGGTGTAAGGCAAAAAGCTGAATTAGGAGTAGATACAGGCAACACTTCAGTTCAAATTTCGGGAAGAGATCCTTACTCTATCTCTGAAACGGCAAAGTTGGTTGAAGATCTAGGTGCTCAAATAATTGATATAAATATGGGTTGCCCCGCAAAAAAAGTTGTTAATGGCTATGCCGGATCGGCTTTGTTAAAGGATTTGGATTTGGCTGCTAATTTGATAGAGGCCGTAGTAAATTCTGTATCGGTTCCCGTTACCCTCAAAACTCGTTTGGGTTGGGATGATAATGATTTTAATGCAGCAAGTTTAGCCAAGTTGGCTGAGCAGTTAGGCATCAAACTAATTACTATTCATGCTAGAACTCGTTGTCAGTTTTACAAGGGTTATGCCCGGTGGAATCTTGTGCGGCGTATTAAAGAAAGCGTTTCAATACCAGTGATTGTAAATGGTGATATTTCGGATGCAAACTCGGCTAGGGCGGCATTAAAAGAGTCTGCAGCTGATGGTTTAATGGTTGGTAGAGCTATAAGGGGTAAGCCTTGGTTACTGAACGAGATAGCAGCTGATTTATGGGGGTATCAAAAATATAATTTGTCAAATTTTGCATCATTAACTGAACTAATCATAAGGCATTATGAAGAGATAATTAGTTTTTATGGCAATGAATTAGGCGTCAAAGTAGCTAGGAAACATTTGGGTTGGTATATGGATTATGGCAATGTAATGAGCGAAGTTCGTCAATACATATTAACTGAAAACTCCCCAAATAAAGTATTGTGGAAATTGAAAAATGTATTTGACCATAGAGAGGTTGCATGATGAAAGCGCCCATAGATTTTGTTTGGTCTTCCCTACCGGTTCCAGCACTGCTCATAAATCCAGAAGATATCATAACTGAGGCTAACCCCGCCGCGGAGGGTTTTTTTAATACTTCAGGCAAATCTTTATGTGGAAAATCTATTTGGGAACAATTAGTGGTTGGTGCTCCCTTAGAGGAAAGCTTCGCTCGCGCGAAAGAGTTTTCAACACCACTTTTTGTAAATGATGTTGAGGTTGGCTCTTTTGGAAAGTCGCAGCTTCAGTGTAACTTAACGTTTGCTCCAGTTGTACAAAGTCCCGGTCATGTTATCATATTAATTGCGCCAAGAGAACTGGCTGGAAGAGTAAATCAAACTAATTCGGTGAAATCTGCTGCGAAATCTGCGATTGGTATGGCTGAAATGTTGGCTCATGAAATTAAAAATCCACTCGCAGGTATTTCTGGAGCTGCTCAACTATTATCGATGAGCTTGGAGACTAAAGATCTGGAGTTGACAGATTTAATTGTTGAGGAAACGAGAAGAATTGTAAATTTACTTGAGCAGGTCGAAGAGTTTGGCAATTCTCGTAAACCGGAAATAACAGCTGTGAATATCCACGATATACTTGACAGGGCTAAAAGATCTGCCCAGCTGGGATTTGGCGCTCATATTAGATTTGAAGAGGAATATGATCCATCACTGCCCGCCGCTAAAGCAGACTCAGATCAACTTCTGCAAGTAGTTTTAAATTTGATCAAAAATGCCTCTGAAGCATGTCAAAATAGTGGAAAAATAAAACTTAAAACCTCATTTGATCACTCTTTTCGATTACGTCGCTCTGACGGAACTGGTCAGGCCTTACCATTGCAGATCCAAATTTGCGATAATGGCCCAGGTTTGCCTCGGGATATAAAGGATGAAGTATTTGATCCTTTCGTATCGGGCAGGGAAAACGGAACCGGACTAGGATTAGCTTTAGCTAGTAAAATAATTTCAGATCATGACGGTTGGATTTCTGTTGATAGTGTTCCAGGAAATACAGTTTTTACGATTTCTTTAGCTACAATCAATGTTAAAAATAATTCTCTTACAGGTGAGGTTTCTTAAATGGATGGTACAGTACTGGTTGCAGATGATGATCGAACAATAAGAACCGTTTTGACGCAAGCTTTGAATAGAGCGGGTTGCAGAGTTCATGCAACTTCAAGTCTTACTACCTTAATGAGATGGGTCGCAGAAGGAAAGGGAGACACAATTATTACTGATGTAATGATGCCAGATGGTAACGGTTTAGAAATGCTACCAAAGATTGCTTCTGATCGGCCAGGTTTACCGGTGATAGTCATTTCTGCCCAAAATACAATCATGACGGCGATCCAAGCAGCTGATGCAAAGGCTTTTGATTATTTACCAAAACCTTTTGACCTTCCTGATTTAATGAAAAGAGTAGCAAAAGCGCTTGAGCAAAAAAAAATCACCTATCACACAAATAAAAAGAATGATTACGATTCTAACTCTAATTCTAATTCTGAAACTGGGTTACCGATTGTTGGTAAATCAGTTCCAATGCAAGGTGTTTACAGATTGGTAGCTCGGCTTATGAATGCAGACTTACCTGTTCTGGTTTCTGGTGAATCCGGTACTGGAAAGAGTTTGATCGCAAAAGTTCTGCATAGTTTTTCTGATAGACGAAATTCACCGTTTTTTTCGATTTCTTGTACAGATTTGGTTGAACTTGACGGACCTGCAAAGGCTCTGGCCAAAGCAAAGGGAGGGTCGCTTGTAATAGAGGAAATTTCTGATTTTTCATTGGAGACCCAAGCGAGATTGGTCCAAATGATTGATAATCCAGGTGAGTATTCACCAAGATTTATAGCAACAATACAAGGAAGTATGATGGACGCTGTAGATAACGGTATGATTAGAAAAGACTTATTTTATAGATTAGGAGGGGCAACGATTGAATTGCCAAGTTTAAGAGAATGCGTTGATGATATATCCATTTTAACGGATCATTTTCTCAATATGTTTGAAAAAGACGGTGGACCAAAAAGGCATTTGGAAAAAAAGGCAAAAGATTTATTTCATGGTTACAGTTGGCCTGGCAACGTAAGGCAATTACAAAATGTGGTAAAACGATTATGTTTAACCGCTAGAGAGCTTGAGATTTCTCTTGCTGAGGTCGAGCAGTCTCTCGAAAATCAACCGGAAATGGAAGGAACTTTTGTACAAGGCGGAACAGAAAAACTGTCTAGTGATATAGAGAGGCACCTTCGGAGGTATTTTGATTTGCATGGAAATATTTTGCCACCTGTTGGGTTATATAATCGTATTTTAAAGGAGCTAGAGATTCCCTTAATAGGTGTAGCGCTAGAAGCAACAGGCGGCAATCAGGCAAAGTGTTCTGATTTGTTGGGAATTAATCGAAATACTTTGCGGAAAAAAATTAATGAACTCGATATAAAAGTCTCCAGGCGTCGTAAATTGATGTAAATAGGCAACATATCTCTTGACAAATACTAGTGAAGTTGTTGAGTGGTGATGTAAAATTGCAACACACGTTGGATTAGAAATATGTTCAAGGGGTTTTCTATAACTGCAAGTAGAAAAAAGTCTTTTTCTAAATGGCTTTTGAATTATGCGAGTTTGAAACCTTTTCAATCATCTATAAATATAATATTAATATTATTAGGACCAATATTAGCAGTCGCTACTTACCTTTTTTTAGGGCCGTTTAATGTAGCGGGACAGTCAACCTGGTTACGCTTTTTTCTTTTATTTGATTTAGTTTATGTCCTATTAATTATTAGCATTGTATTGGTCAGAATTTTATTTGTTCTGTCTCAGCGCAGGTCTAGGCTAGCAGGCTCAAAACTTCATTTTAGGCTTGCTGGTGTATTTACGACTATGTCGCTGTTGCCGACAATAACAGTTGCTATTTTTGCTACCGTTTCGATAAACTTGGGTTTAGAAGCTTGGTTTTCAGAACGAGTTCAGAGTGTCGTGGGCACGTCTTTATCTGCAGCTCGTTCTTATGCTAACGAACAGCAAAATGCTTTAGTTGAGGATACGCTCTCGTTAGCAGAGGATTTGCAAAAGTTTCGAAAAAATAGAAATTTTATTGAAGGCGATGAGTTGAGAAATGAACTAGCCTTGCGACAGATACAGTTACAGCGAGGTTTAAAGGAAGCGTTTATTATAAATGGATCCGGTAATATAGAGTTTCGAGGAGAACGATCTTATCTTTTTGATTTTGAAAAACCTAGTGATCAAAAAATAAAAGAATCTATTCGAGATGTTGTTTTAATTGATGATTTTCACAATAATGAACTAAGAGCTTTGGTTTATCTAAATGGGTTTGGTGATCGATATTTATATGTGACAAGAGAAGTCGATGGAACTTTATTTAATCTACTAGATGAAACACAAAAGACGGCAGTTTTGTATCAACAGATGGAAAATGATAGAACTGCCTACCTTCTAAATTTTGCAGTACTTTATTTTGCTCTAGCCCTTTTGCTTATTGTTTCTTCTGTCTTGTTTGCTCTTTGGTTTGCTGAACGGCTATCTAAGCCTATAGGGAGATTAGCTGCTGCTGCGAAAAGAGTTGGAGCCGGCGAGTTGACCACACAAGTTATTGAAGATGTCGGTGATGATGAAATTGCTCAACTTGGCCGTTATTTCAATCAAATGACAAAACAGCTGAAGCATCAACGTGACACATTGGTCGAAAATACTGAACAAATTGAAGAGAGACGGCAATTGTTTGATAGCGTACTCTCTTCCGTCACTTCAGGGGTGATTGTTCTTAGTCCAAATGGAAACGTGAATTTCACCAATAATTCAGCAAATATTTTAATTAATAAAGGAAAACAAATTACGCAAAGTAAACTTGTTGATAATTTTCCCGAATTACATTCTTTATTTCAGCAACTAAAAAACTCAGGAGCAGATAATTTACAAGTTGAAATGAAACTTGTTCGGTCAGGTCGATTAGAAAATTTCTTAGTTCGTATGACACCTATGAATGAGGATGGAAAAATAAAAGGTTTTGTTGTCGCTTTTGATGATGTAACCCAGCTTGTTTCAGCACAAAGATCAGCAGCATGGGGAGATGTTGCAAGACGAATTGCTCATGAAATTAAAAACCCACTTACCCCAATACAATTATCTGCAGAAAGAATTAGAAAAAAATTTAGTCCGCTTCTTGGAGATAATTCTGAAGGACTTACACAAATGGTTGATGTTATAACAAGGCAAACTGATGATTTACGTCGCATTGTTGATGAGTTCTCTAAGTTTGCGAGGATGCCAGAGCTAAGGCGAAGAAACGAAGACATTAACGCTTTAGTGGCATCAGTGGTTTCACTACAGAAAGCTGGTCAGCCAAATGTTTCCATAAATTTTTCGAAATATGACTATCCAATCGAAATATCAATTGACGCAACATTAATCAATCAAGCCATAACAAATATTTTGAAAAATGCCGGGGAGGCTATAGAAACCCGAAAACAGAAAGGCGAGGATGAAGAAGGCATAATTAACGTTTTATTGGAAGATGGTAACGACAATGTTGTATTGAAAATATCAGATAATGGGATTGGTTTACCACAAGATCGGTCGAGATTATTCGAGCCCTACGTAACTACACGTGAAAAAGGGACAGGTCTCGGGTTAGCAATAGTAAAAAAAATTGTCGAAGAGCATGGCGGCATTTTGCAGTTAGAGGACTCAACTCCCTCAAAAGAAAGTGGAATAACTGGAGCTCTAATATCCATCGAGTTGCCAAAGTCAAAAAAAATATGAATATGAGCAGGAGTATAAATTAAATGAGTGATATTTTAATTGTTGATGATGAAAAAGACATTCGGGAGTTAATATCAGAAATTTTAATTGATGAGGGATATTCAACACGCTCTTCTAGTAATTCCGCCGATTGTTTGAATCAAGTATCTAATGCACCACCCGATTTGCTGATTTTAGATATTTGGCTAAAGGATAGTGATATGGATGGAATAGATATTTTAAAAAAAGTCAAAATTGATTACCCTCAAGTTCCAGTAGTGATTATTTCTGGGCATGGTAACATAGAAATAGCCGTTTCTGCTATAAAACAAGGTGCGTATGACTTTATAGAAAAGCCATTTAATTTAGAGCAACTTTTAGTCGTTGTTAGACGCGCTATGGAAACATCGTCTCTCAGACAGGAAAATAAAATACTCAAGCAGAAAGATATGGTTGATTTTGAATTAAAAGGAGAGAGCAGTATATTTCGAAATTTAATGTCTGATCTAGATAAAGTTTCGAAGGCGAACAGCAGGGTTCTCATCAGTGGTGGTTCTGGTTCAGGTAAAGAGACTGCCGCTAGATATATTCATTCTAATTCAAGGCAAGCAGTTGGCGATTTTGTTTTGATAAATTGCTCAACTTTTGACGAAGAAGAACTTGAAAGAACTTTATTTGGTTTTGAAAATCATGACGGCATACACCAAGTTGGAGCCTTGGAAAAGGCAGACGGCGGTACTGTTTATCTCGATGAGATTTCAGAACTGCCTATGGATTTACAGGGTAAATTGTTAAAAGTTTTAGTGGATAATAGATTAAGCCGTTTAGGAAGTGATAAAAAGGTAGATGTAAATTTAAGATTTATAAGTGGGACAAACACTGATCTTTTGCAAAAAATAGACGATAAAAACTTTAGAGAAGATTTATTTCACAGATTGAGTGTTGTTCCAATAAAAATACCAAATTTAAGTGATAGAATCGATGATATCCCAATTTTGGCAAAATACTTTGTCGGGAAATTGTCATCAATTAATGGTTTAGCATATCGGGAATTTACCGATGAAGCTCTGACTTTTTTACAAGGAATGAAATGGCCTGGAAATATTAGGCAATTGAAAAATATTATTGAGCGCGTCTTAATTTTGGGTAACCCATCCGACCAAATAAGTAGCGAAGAGCTAATAATACCCGAAGTAAAACTTCAAGATAATGACGATAGTATTAACTCAATATCACCTGAATTAGCCAGTATGTCTTTAAGAGCGGCACGAGAAGCTTTTGAACGAAATTATCTTTTACTACAAATAAACCGGTTCGGTGGAAACATCTCAAAAACAGCTACTTTTGTTGAAATGGAAAGAAGTGCATTGCACAGAAAGCTAAAATCCCTAGGTATTAATTCAGGTCAAAAAATTTAAATTGTTTTAATCATATCATATTTGTTTTTTAGTTGAGTTAATTAGTCTATGATTTCGTTGTTAGCGAGGTAAGTCTCAATGAAAGTTATCATATGCGGAGCAGGTCAGGTGGGTTGGCAGATTGCACGTCATCTTGCTAGTGAGAAAAATGATGTAACAATAATCGACAGTGATCAAGATTTAGTTAGCAGGGCAACTGATACCCTAGATGTTAAGGGAGTAAGTGGTTTTGCCTCCTACCCTGATGTTCTTAGTAGTGCCGGTGCTGAAGATGCCGATATGATAATTGCTGCTACTCACTCCGATGAAGTAAATATGGTGACCTGCCAGGTTGCGCATTCGATATTTGATATACCAAGAAAAATTGCCAGATTGCGAAGCCAGTCTTATCTTGATGCCATTTATGCTGACTTATATCGGCGAGATCATCTTCCTATAGACGTTGTTATAAGTCCTGAATTAGAGGTGGCTGAGGCTGCTTTGAAGAGGCTGTCTTTTCCTAATGCTTTTGAATCAGAAAGTTTTTTGAATAATCAGGCACAGCTTTTAGGCCTTCATATTGATGAAAGTTGCCCTGTGGTTAACACTCCATTAAGACAACTCACCGATTTATTCTCAACTTTAAGAGTGATAGTAGTTGGTGTGCGAAGGCAAGGAATTCTTTTTGCTCCCGACGCCGGCGATCAGTTATTTTGCTCAGATGACGTGTATTTAATGTGTCATTCAAGTGATGCAAGCAGAACAATGGATGTTTTTGGAAAGTCTCAAGGCGAGCAGAACCGAATAATACTGATAGGTGGTGGGAATGTGGGGCTGAGAATTGCTAAAACTTTGGAGGAAAGTGAAAACCGTGTTAGGACAAAAATTATAGAAAAGAATAGATCAAGGGCCGAATTTTCCGCCGGTTCTTTGGAGAGAACAATCGTCTTACATGGTGACGGATTAGATTCGGGATTATTAGAGGAAGCTAGTGTGGCAAAAACGGATACTATTCTTGCTGTTACTGACGATGATAAAACCAATATGCTTGCAGCTGTTCGTGCTAAATCAAGAGGCTGTAAAAAAGCAATCGCTCTAATAAATGATCCGACTATGTCTCCATTGACAGAGCCACTAGGTATTGATGCATACATTAATCCAAGATCTACAACAGTAAGTTCGATCTTGCGCCATATCCGACACGGTAAAGTTAAAAATGTCTATTCTATTGGAGATGCAGAAGCAGAAATAATAGAGGCGCAAGTTATGTCAACATCTCCAATTTCCGGAAGTCGGATAGGTGATATAGACTTTCCAGAGGGCGTAATTGTAGGTGGTTTATTGAAAAATGGCGATATGGTGAAACCTGATAGTAATTCGAAAATTGAAGAAGGAGATATTATTGCCGTGTTTGCATTGTCAAAAGATATCCCAGAGGTTGAAAGACTTCTACAAGTGACAATAGATTATTTCTAAATCACAAAAGTCTTAAAAACCTTATGTTATCATATTTGAAAATAGGTCAAAACTTCAGGAGTTTGCCCTTGTTTTTTCAAGTTTTTGGAATCGCATGCATTTTAATGATTGTTATTGCTATTTATGCCTTGGCCATTTCTCTTTTTAGAGAAGCACGAATATTTTTTTATACTGGTTTGACTGGGTTTCTTGTTTTGTCTTTAGTTGTTTTGTCTATTTCTAATAGGAATTTGACAGAAACCGGGTTATCACAACTTTTTTCTCTTATTTTGTCGTTTTTATTGTTGCCCATATTTTTAGCAATTCCAACTTTGATTATTTTACCTAGTACCACTTTTATCGATGCGTATCTTGATATGGTTAGCGTTTTTACGACTACGGGTTTGCCGGTATTTGAAAGAGAATTTTTGACAAAGCCTATTCACCTTTGGCGGGCGTTAACTGCATGGTTTGGAGGCGGTTTGATTTGGATTGCCGCCTTCGTGGTTTTATTGCCTGCAAATTTTGGAGGATCTGAAGATTTTTCAAATAAAAAAGGTTCGGTACTTTCCAATAGAAAACTCACACTAGATGAAAGGTCCACGACTTTAGTCAAAGTAAGTCAAAGGTTAATACCTTTATATTTTGGTTTGACGATTGCTCTATGGGGCTTGCTTGCAGCATTTGGTACGGACGGTTATACGAGTTTGATAAGGGCTCTCTCCGTAATTTCCACATCTGGCATTTCTGGTCCTGAAAAATTAGGGCTGGATGGAGCAGGGTTTTTTGGTGAATTGGCAATCGTATTATTTTTATTTATTGCACTATCGCACAATATTCTTAAATTCCTCATCAAACAGGTTCGAGTGAAAACAATCGTATCCGATGTAGAGGTTCGACTAGGCCTGTTTATAATATTAAGTATGACAGTATTGCTTTCTTTTAAGCAATTAATCCAAGATAATTTCTACAGTGAGTTAAATGATAAATATGGCGATTTTTTTGAATTAATTTGGGGAAATTTTTTTACTATATTTTCATTTATTACGACAACTGGTTACGTTAGCTCATTCTGGAATGTTTTTTCATCAGCGAATGATATTTCACATACCACAATTATCCTTATCGGCTTGTGTTTGTTTGGTGGTGGAGTAGCCACTACTGCTGGTGGAATTAAATTACTCAGAATATCAATATTATTTTCAGCTTTTTCTAATGAAACTGGCAAATTACTTCATCCATCTTCAGTTTCTGGAGCAAATAACCATATGAAAAGTTTGGAAATTTCTGTTTTTATGGCATGGATCTTTTTTATGTTATTTATAGTAACTTTAGCAGGCCTAACAATTATTCTTGCTATATTTGAGATGCTATTTGAAGATGCAATTGTCTTGGCAGTAGCTTGTTTGACTACCACTGGGCCGATTATAGAAGTGATTGGCCTTGATAAACTTTTAATATCTGATCTTTCGTTTATTCCAAAATTAACTTTAGCAGTGGGAATGGTGCTAGGACGTTTAGAAATTTTAGTTGTGTTATCTTTGATAGCATTTGGCTTTAAGAGGGCTTGAACGAATTTTGTTCCTTCTTTTAGTTGATTTGATTTCTTTTTCGAGTATTTTAATGGTAGTCAAATAATAATAAAAGGTAAGGCTCCATAGATGGCTTCTGATCGTCAAAATTTGCAAGATGCGTTTCTCAATCAAGTGCGCAAAACAAAAATACCGGTAACGGTCTTTTTAATAAATGGAGTTAAGTTACAAGGTGCAATTACCTGGTTTGACAATTTTTGTATATTACTACGTCGAGATGGGCAATCTCAACTAGTTTATAAACATGCTATCTCAACTATTATGCCAACCCAAAATATTTCACTCTACGACGGTGAAGAGGAGAGTTGAGGGACGTCAAAAACGACATCACGGCTGTTTGGGTTATTCAACCAAAAATAAAAAATGATTTAATCAACAGAACTATTGATGCCTCATTTGGTGAGGCAGTTGCTCTGGCAAAAGCTTTGCCCGGTATAACCATGATTGGATCAACACTTGTTTCTATTGAAGCACTTAGTCCAAAAGAATTTTTCGGTAGCGGTAAGGTGAACCAATTAGCTAAGATGTTTGACTTAGAAAAAATTGATTTGGTAATAATAAACAGCCAATTATCTCCCGTGCAACAGCGAAACTTAGAAAAAAAATGGAAAGTTAAGATATTAGATAGAACTGCTTTAATATTAGAAATTTTTTCTGATAGAGCTGTAACTAAGGAAGGCGTTTTACAAGTTGAGATGGCTGCACTTACTTATCAACGGTCCAGACTTGTTAGAGCTTGGACACATTTAGAAAGGCAAAGGGGCGGCCTTGGTTTTGTAGGCGGTCCTGGGGAAACGCAAATTGAGGCTGATAAAAGAGCAATAGACCATCAATTGGTCCGATTAAGACGTAAACTGGATAAAATAAAAAAAACAAGAGACCTACATAGAACGTCTCGAGCAAAGGTTCCTTATCCAACAATTGCATTAGTTGGTTACACTAACGCGGGTAAATCTTCACTATTTAACTTGTTGACCGGGGCTAATGAGTTTTCAGAGAATATGTTTTTTGCTACGCTGGATCCAAAAATGCGAGCGATAAACTTAAACAGTAAAACCAAAATTATTATTTCAGATACAGTTGGGTTTATTTCTAATCTTCCAACGGAGCTTATAGCCGCGTTTAGAGCCACGTTGGAAGAAGTTTTAGCTGCTGATTTAATTCTTCATGTGCGCGATATCTCTCATGATAATTCAGAAGTGCATTGTTTGGAGGTAGAAAAAGTTTTGCAAAGTCTTGGCGTATCTGATTCAACGCCAATTTTAGAAATATGGAATAAAATTGATCTACTCGAACCCGAAATGCGAGAAAGCTTGAAAAATATCTCTGACAGAAGAACGGGAGTATGTTGTTTATCTGCTTTTAATGGAGATGGTGTTTCAATCTTAATTGAGAAAGTTAGAAACCTAATCGAACCAGAAAAATTCTCTGAAACTTTATTTGTTCCTTTTCAGTTTGGCAAAAAGAAGGCTTGGCTTCATGAGAATGGTGTCGTTGTAAATGAAGTCTATAACGATGCTGGGTTTGAATTTGATGTGATATGGTCTGCTCTGCAAAAAGCAAAATATCAATCTTTTACTGATTAACATCTTTGTGTGAAATAATAGTTGTTATACCTAAAGATGCTCCTCTAGCCAAATTAGGATCCAAAGACATAGGTACGTATTCACCTCGCCGCCATAAATTACCTAAGTCATCGTAATGTCTGGATAGAAAATGTCCAGATTGTCCGGTAGAAATTATAAAGACTGAACTATCTGGATCAGCAAAATCATAAACCCCTCTGTAAACAGCGGCGTGGATATTTAAAAAAGGTTGGCTCCCTTTTCCTGAAGTCTTCCCCCGCATAAGCGTATTATCGCCACCAGAGGTGGATTGGCGAATGTTAACAAGATATTTTAGAATAGGGATGTCACCCAATGTCTCATTTCTATGAAAAGCTTCGTGAGCTTCGCCCCATCGCAGAGCATTTAAATTTTTACCGTATTTTTCACGTAGCCACAGCAGTGCTTCATCTAATGCTTTTAAGGCAATTTCTTCGCATGTCTCCTTATAGCTGCTATGCTTCACATCACACCAAATAGAAGCACCATCTATATTACGAAAAACTTTTTCAATAAAAATTGGATTAACGTGATTGAATCGTTTGGAAATTAGTCCAAGCTCATCTTCAATTAACTTTTTTTGTAAAAATTTCATCCATGTAGAATATATCAAAGGTTCCGGTAGATGTTCTCCCATTTCGCCGTTCCATGAGGCCAGCATAGAAACAGCATCGAAGCGCGATCTTTCTATACTTCCCCTTTCACCCATATTTTGAGAGTACCAAAGCTCTGAACCAATAATTGGTAAAAGTGCTCTAGCAGTCGGAGATATTATATCCAATTGTGCTTCTATAAAACTTTCTCTGGTATGAACCTCTCTGTTTTGCATAAGCTTTTGCCATCGCAATATTCTTTGAGTGTCACCCCAAAAATGTGAAAAGTGTTTTGGAAATTTTGAATTTAATATTTTATTATTTGTATTACCTATTATATCACCTGGTGAACTAATAATCACTGGATTAACCTCATCACCCCAATATCCTCGCCACTTATTTTCAGGCTTCCAGCCTAAAGATGGCATTCGACCTTGGGTTTGGTTTAACGGGGACCGTCTTGGCATTAAACCTGCTGATTTAAGTGCTAATTTATCACTATCTACTAAAAGAAAATTTAAAGATGGAGAGTGAAAATCTTCCAAAGCAATTAATCCTTCATTGACATTTTTACTAAGCATCAAATTAATTGCTGATGAAATCGTTGTATCGTTGTCTGTTAGACCTGACCAAGAAAGTGTGGCGACATGTCGCTTTGGTGTAATGCTGAACAAGTCAAAGGCATTTTGAGGTAATACAGGACCATTTCTTGTCCATTTTCTTTCAATTTCAATGTCGGGCGAGTTTTTAACCTTAATATACTGCTTGTCGATTTTGAAACTGTTCCATCCGTTTTCAGTTCTGTAGAGATTAGGATTTGAATAATTTTGCTCTTCAATAAAAATATCTTGGTCATCAAGATAAGAAGACGTTATTCCCCAAGCTAACCTCTCATTTCTACCACTCAATATTACCGGAGTTCCAGGAATGGAAGCTCCAATGACGCCACCAGATTGCAACTGTAATCTAGCTAAATAGAATATCGTTGGCGCAGATAACTCGAAATGAGGATCATTTGCTATTAAAGATCCGCCAGCTGCAGATCTTTCTTTAGTAGCACCAAAGACATTTGAAGCACCCGCGAATTCAAAACTTGGAAATTTAAACAAAGTTTCTGATTTTTCTTTTGAATTTATATTGGAAAAAAAATTTGAAGAGATTTGCTTTAAGTTCTGAAGTTTAGTTATTGGTTTCCCGGGGGAACCTGGAAATAAGGCAGATATCATTTTTTGATTGTCAACTGATAAAAGCGCTTTAGCGTACGTTACTTCTGCATCAATCTGACCAGTCATTTTAAGTGATAACAGCTTAAAAATAGCAATACTATCAGCAGGCTGCCAGAGGGAAAATTCGTTGGGGTATAGAAACATCTCTGGCGCACCTCGACCAAGAGCTTTTGTATTAATTTCCTTCAGTCTAGCGTTTACTCCATTTGAATAGGCTTTTAAAATATTTATGGTTTGTTCAGATTGATGCTTTACTGAGGTTCTCGACAAATTATAAATATCAAGCCTCCTTACGAATTCATCCAAATCCAAGGTTTTTTGACCAAACAATTCTGATAGGCGTCCTTGTGCTGATCTCCTTAAAATATTTAATTGCCAGAAGCGATCTTGTGCATGGGCATAGCCTAAAGCAAAAAAAGCATCATTGTCTTTATCAGAAAAAATGTGAGGAACATTGGAAGAATCTCTGATTAGTTCAACATTATTTATAATCTTATCAGAAATTAAGGTTTTATTGTATTCGGGAAGGGAGCGTGCTGCTAAATGATAACTAATTATAGCACCAGCAAATGCTAATAAAAAAAAGCCAATTAAAACTCGGCTTAACCACTTAAGTAAAATCGACATTTATAATCCTGAGTAAAAGTTATCTCCTTGCAACATCTGTACTTAAGAGACAGAATTAGAAAAGTAAAATGTTAGGGTATTAATATGAGTAATTTAGCTTTTATTGGGTTGGGGGTCATGGGTTTTCCAATGGCTGGACACTTGTCGGAGGCCGGGCACAGTGTAACGGTATATAATCGAAGTTCTAATAAAACCAAAAAGTGGTGTTCTGAATACAAAGGACAAATTGCAGTAACTCCTGCGGATGCTGCAAAAGGTGCAGACTTTGTCATGTGTTGTGTTGGAAACGATGATGACTTACGCGAAGTTACAACTGGCGCGGATGGTGCATTTTCAACAATTGGTGAAGGTTCAATCTTTGTGGATCACACCACCGTTTCGACCCGAGTAACAAAAGAGCTCTTTGATGTTGGTAAAAAGATGGGTTTTGATTTCATTGATGCCCCTATTTCTGGTGGCCAAGCAGGAGCTGAAAATGGAATGCTTTCCATTATGTGTGGCGGAGATCAACATGCATTTGATAAGGCGGAACCTATATTAGAAACTTATTCAAAAATATGTAAGAGAATTGGAGAAAGTGGGGCCGGGCAACAGACAAAAATGTGTAACCAAATTGCCATTGCTGGTTTGGTTCAAGGATTGTCCGAGTCGCTGCATTTCGCGGAGAAGGCTGGCCTCAATGGTCGGGATGTTGTTGAGGTAATTTCTCAAGGTGCTGCCGGTAGTTGGCAAATGGAAAATAGATATGAAACGATGCTTGATAACCACTTTAATCATGGTTTTGCAGTTGACTGGATGCGCAAAGATTTAAAAATTTGCTTGGAAGCTTCGGATCATATAGGAGCCAGTCTTCCTGTAACAGCATTAGTTAATGAATTTTATGAGGATGTACAAAAAATGGGTGGAGGTCGTTGGGATACATCTTCACTGATAGCTAGACTCCGCAGGTTAGAAAAATAAATGTCCATAATAATTAGTAATTTTACTGTTGTAATTAGCTATGGATCTTCGTTATTGTTAACAAGCTGGCAAAGTTTTTGCTTTGCTATTATTGAAGAATTAAAGAGTTTTCCCAGGTTGTCCTTTTATTTATAGGGCCGGGTTGAACTAGTTGATGAGGCCTTTGAGGCTTTTAATCCCTTTATAAATTAAGGGAAAAGTTGGCAGGTGAAACTGCTGGAGAGAAATTGCGGTGTCTAAGAATTTAAAATTAAAATTTTATCAAAATATAGAATTGAAAAGAGTCAATTCTGGACTAGACAGCGCCCAATCAGGACAACTGGACTTAGCAGAGCGGCATCCAAAGACCCTCTATAAGTTTGTTGGTATATGGAAATTATGGCAAAAAAAATGCTTATTGATGCGACACATGCAGAGGAAACTCGCGTTGTTGTTGTTGAAGGAAATAAGGTCG
>CACDPP010000005.1 GCA_902554705.1 Paracoccaceae bacterium | reverse complement strand
CAACAATGTCCAAATTATAGATTTCAAAACCAATTCGACGGTTCCAAAAACTGCAGATAAAATTCCACTTGGAATTTTAAGACAAATTGGGGCTTATAAGTTAGCTGTAGAGAAAATTTTTCCAAGTAAGGAAGTTAGCTGCTACATATTATGGACTGCAATCAAAAAACTAGACCATCTGGAAAAAGATTTATTAGATTATGAGGATCTAGATGGTTCCTGATCTTGACCTTTTGCTTTGCACTTCTTACTTTAAAATTAAGTTAAATCAGGAGTGAATAAATGGGTACAGTAGCAGTAACAGACGATACATTTGAAACAGAAGTTCGCAATTCAACAATACCAGTTGTTGTAGATTTTTGGGCTGAGTGGTGCGGTCCATGTAAGCAAATCGGACCTGCTTTAGAAGAGTTATCCACCGAGTACGAAGGTAAAGTAAAAATTGCAAAGGTTGATGTAGATACAAACCCTAACGCAGCAGCGTCTATGGGTGTAAGAGGAATCCCGGCATTGTTTATTTTTAAAAATGGTGAAGTTGTATCTAATAGAGCAGGCGCTGCACCCAAAGCAGCCCTTCAAAGCTGGATAGACGACAGCATTTAGCAATATAATTTTGATTTTGAGGACAGCTTATGTCATCAAGTGATTTTCCCAACTGGCATGGTACGACAATTATTGGCGTCAAAAAAGAAGGTAAAGTCGTTATTGCTGGAGATGGGCAAGTTAGCCTAGGCCAAACCGTTATAAAGGGCAGCGCTAAAAAAGTTCGCAAACTGTCACCCGGTGGTTTTGACGTTATTTGTGGATTTGCCGGATCAACTGCAGACGCCTTTACTCTTTTGGAACGCTTAGAAGCCAAACTAGAAGCAATGCCCGGCCAGCTTGCAAGAGCATCGGTTGAGCTTGCAAAAGATTGGAGGACTGACAAGTATCTTCAAAAATTAGAAGCAATGCTTATTGTAACCGACGGTGACAGTTTATTAGTAATAACCGGTGCTGGCGACGTATTAGAGCCTGAGCATAATGTTGCGGCCATAGGGTCTGGCGGAAACTATGCTTTGGCTGCAGCTAGAGGAATGATGAATACTAAAAAATCTGCAGAGGCTGTTGCACGCGAAGCCATGGCTATAGCAGCCGATATTTGCGTGTACACTAATGGAAATCTAACCATAGAAACTCTCTGAAAATAGTTAACTTAAAATATATCAACCGCCTTAAATTACAAACAATATCAACCTAGAGGAATAAATGACAGACCTTACACCACGTGAAATCGTCTCTGAGCTAGATCGTTTTATTATCGGTCAAAAAGACGCAAAGCGCGCTGTGGCCGTAGCGTTAAGGTCCCGCTGGAGAAGAAAACAATTATCTAGCGACTTGCGTGATGAAGTTTTTCCGAAAAACATTCTGATGATCGGGCCTACTGGTGTGGGAAAAACAGAAATTAGCAGGCGTCTAGCAAAATTAGCACGAGCCCCATTTATCAAAGTTGAGGCAACCAAATTCACTGAAGTTGGATATGTAGGACGAGATGTAGAACAAATTGTCCGGGATTTAGTAGATGCCGCTATTAATGATACTAGAGAATATATGAGGGAAGACGTAAAAGCTAAGGCCCAAAGAGCTGCCGAAGATCGCGTTTTAGATGCTATAGCAGGTACAGATGCCCGAGACTCTACACGTGAAATGTTTCGAAAAAAACTTCTGAATGGCGAACTGGATGAGACTGAGATCGAATTAGACGTGAACGATACTTCGAACCCGATGTCAATGTTTGATATACCAGGACAACCAGGATCACAAATGGGAATGATGAATATAGGTGATATATTCGGAAAGGCTATGAGTGGTCGTAAAACTCGCCGCAGAATGACTGTTTCGGAAAGTCATGATATTTTATTGAGCGAAGAGGCTGACAAAATATTGGATGACGAGGTTGTCACTCGAACAGCTTTGGAAGCTGTTCAAGAAAATGGTATCGTATTCCTGGATGAAATCGACAAAGTATGTGCACGAAGCGATGCAAGGGGAGCTGATGTAAGCCGTGAAGGTGTCCAACGCGACCTTCTACCGCTTATTGAAGGAACAACTGTAAGCACAAAGCACGGACCAATAAAAACAGATCATATTCTTTTCATAGCATCAGGAGCGTTTCATGTGGCCAAACCTTCTGATTTATTGCCAGAATTACAGGGTCGCCTTCCAATCCGTGTGGAATTAAGAGCCCTCACGGAGGACGACTTTGTCCGAATTTTAACTGAAACAGATAACGCTTTGACTCGACAATATTCAGCACTTATGGAAACTGAAGGTGTAGAGGTTTCTTTTTCAGATGATGGGATCCAAGCTTTGGCAAAAATAGCAGCTGAGGTTAATCATTCAGTAGAAAATATTGGTGCCCGAAGGTTGTATACTGTTCTGGAACGTGTCTTCGAAGAACTTTCGTTTACTGCGCCCGATAAGTCAGGTTCAAAAGTAAAAGTTGACGTTGCTTTTGTTGAAAAACATGTTGGAGAGCTAAGTAAAAGCACAGATCTGAGCAGATATGTTCTTTAATTTTTACAAGTAACCTTTCAATGGCCCATCTTCATCTAACGCTACTGATGTCTCAAATGGGCCGAGTACACTTTGATCTTTAAGTACTAGGCAATGGCCTGCAATTTGCTGGGCATCTTTTGGGTCGTGAGTAATCAGCAATACTGTAATATCCTGCTCTTTTGATAAATTATCAACCAAATGAATTAACTCTGATTTCTGATTAGGACCAAGTGCAGAGAATGGTTCGTCAAGGAGCAAAATAGGGTTCCGCTGTAAAAGTGCTCGAGCTAGCGCAGCGCGACTTTGCTGTCCACCAGACATTTCAGAAGGCAGGCGATCAATTAGTTCAACTATGCCAACTTTTTCTAACACCCTCTTTATTTTTTCTCTGGAAGATTCTGAAACAAAAAATTTATTACCACAAACTAAATTTAAATTTTGAACTATGGACAAGTGAGGGAATAAATTGAATTCCTGAAATATAATTGAACACGGACGTTTATTTGGGGATAATAAATCTATGCGAGTTTCATCTACGAAAATTTTTCCAGAAGTTAAGGGCCTATGTCCGCTCAAGGCCGATAAAAGCGTTGACTTTCCGGCGCCTGATTGACCTATCACTGATGTAAAACCTTTTGGCACAGTCATGTTCGCTGCTAACCGAAATTCACCTATCTCTATAATAACATCTTCAAACCTAATCATAGTGCGCGACCCAATTTATCGAAAAGTGCAAAGCTTCCGAATGCTAGCAAAGACAAAAGTAGAGCAGAAGCTAAAGCTTCATCCACTCTATAAGATCCCATGAGTTGGTAAATTTTCAAAGGTAAAGTGGCTATTTCACCTGAACCAAATAATACTATTACTCCCAAATCGCCCATAGAAAGGGCAGAGGCCACGCCAAGTGAAAAACCTATTTGTCTTTTGAGTCTCCGAAGAAAAACCCACCAAACCCAATAAATACCATTCAGACCAACAGAGCGAGACAAATTTTCGAACTCCGTTCTTATCTCTATAGCTGATGGTTTTAATATGCGAATTACAAAGGGTAGTGATACTAATGCATTAACCATAGCTGTAACCGGTACTGCCAATAAATAAGGGTTTCCAAAGTTTTTTAGCATCAAAAAAGTACCTGCTCCCATTACTATTGGAGAGATTGCTATACCAAGAGAACCAAATATTTCTCCCATATTTGTCGCTAAACACAAGCCGAGAAAAACAGACAAAAAAGATGATAGTATGGCTATTTGTATTGATAAGCTCGCTGCTTTAAATACAGAGGGTGGCAAGGAGAAAACGTCGGCAAAACCATAGAAAAAAATCACCAGTATCGGGGTAAAAATAAAAAGTAATGTTATAATTATAACCACTGTATCTATGATTTTTTGAAAGTCAGAGAGATTGTGGTTTGAAATTTTTATATCGAGCCCAAAAACTGTTTTTGGCTTAACTATAAATTGGCTGGCCACAACCACACCAAAGACTAGAACAATTTGGACTAATGCTAATTGTGCAGCTTTTGAAAAGTCTAAGTCGTAAAAAAATGACTGATAAATGGCTAATTCGACAGTTGTGGCCTTCGGACCTCCACCCAAAGTTAAAGCCACAGCAAAGCTGGAAAGACAAATTGCAAATATAACTGCCCAAATACCTGGACAAACCTTTTTCAAAACAGGCCACTCTAGAGCGAGGAAATTTTGAGTAAAAGATAATTTTAACGAGGAGACAAGCCTGTAATGTTCACCAGGCACATCATTCAAAGCCTGAAGTAAAATCCTAATTGCTAGAGGCAGATTGAAAAATACGTGTGCCAGAATTACGCCCCAAAAACCATAAATTTTTACAGAACCAAGACCAATTAAGTTTAGAAGATTATTTACTATGCCATTATTACCGAAAACTAAAATTAGCCCCAAAACGGCAACAATTACTGGTAAAATAAAAGGTGCTCCTAGAATTAGAACTACAAATCTTTTTCCCCAAAAATTTTGACGTAGAAGCGCTTTGGCTACAGGAATGGCAAGAATTGTTGAAAGAGTTGCTGAGTAGGCAGCCTGAACAAATGTGAACTTTATCGCAGCTATATCCGAATTAGATAAGCTCAATGATAGGCCACTAAAATTTATAAGAAAGATGAGTGGGCCCAACAACAGACCCACTAAAAACACAGAACAAATTATTGTGACAGTGCTGCGCGCCATTCTTCTATAGCCTTTTTGCGCATCTTATCAGCCTTATCTTCGTCTACAAAATATGCTTTTTCTGGATAAGGAAGTTTTGAAAATACGTCCGGCCAATCTGATCTTTCTTGTGCCGAGGGGTAAGACCAATTGGTAAACGGTATTAAAGACTGAAACTCACTAGAAAGAACAAATTGCATAAATTTAGTCGCCAATTCAGGTTGATTTGAGTTTCGCAATTTCCCAACCAATTCAAAATATGCATAATGTCCTTGGTCAAAAATAGCCGCTTTTTTTGTCTGATCTTCTTCCACAGAAATATGATAGGCTGGCGACGTGTTGAAAGATAATACCATTTCAGCTTCACCAGAAGTAAAAAGCCCATAGGCTTCGGACCAGCCCTTTGTCACTGTTAAAATATTTGGTGCTAGTTTTGACCAATATTCTTCTGCTTTTTCGCCATAAATCTCTTTGACCCACAATACTAGGGCCAAGCCAGATATTGAACTTCTTGGGTCCTGTATAACTATTTTATTGTTTTTCATGTTTGCTAATTCATCAAAACTTTTGGGAGGCTGGGAGATCTTTGTTTCATCATATACAAAAGAAACATAAGACCAGTTGAAGGGTAAAAAAATGTTATCACTCCATTTTATAGGTAAAAACAATGCCTCGTTGTTTTGCTCGTGGGGTGCAAACAAGTCCGTTTCCCGAGCCTTTTTTGTCACGTCTGTATTCAAACCTATAACGATATCAGCCTCTGTACTGGATCCTTCTAAAATCAATCTTGGCAACAAATCGCCTGCTGAAAACTTAAGATCACATTCACAAGTTTTCTCAAAGGCTTCTTCTATAAAGGGGCCAGGACCCCACTCTGATACAAAGTAATCAGGCGCGTAAACTGTAAGTACTGGCTTATTAGCAGAAGCTAATGTTGCCAAAAAAATACCCGTCAAAAATATCAAAAATTTCAATTCAATCTCCTCACTTTTTCGGGGAGAGCAAGTTCAAACTTAAAGAAGTTTATCCTTCCCTCCGCCGGCGTTATCCGGTTCAGGTTCTACGGGTTCGCTTGCGCATCTCAGCCAATTTTTGGCTCCCCGAGGTTCTTTATGGATTATCATAAATTTTATTAAGGTCAAGAAACATAAAGGATTTTTTTATTTTGTGATAACTGAAGAAAATTTACTTTTGTGTAACACTTGCCCAGCGCAAGAAGAGACAGTATCAGAATGGTTATAGTAGAAAGTAATAGATAATGAGTCTGAATTCTTTTGGGCATATGTATAAGGTCATGACCTGGGGCGAGAGCCATGGCCCAAGTCTTGGTGCAACTATAGATGGATGTCCTCCAGGCATAGAAATCAACCAGAGCAAATTGCAAGTTTGGATGGATAAAAGAAAACCAGGTCAAAACAAATACACAACCCAAAGAAATGAACCAGATAGCGTAGAAATATTATCTGGTGTATTCGAAGGGGTTTCGACAGGGACACCTATCCAATTAATCATTAAAAACACTGACCAAAGATCAAAAGATTATAGCGAAATAGCTCAGACTTTTCGGCCTGGTCATGCGGACATAACCTACTGGCAGAAATATGGCATCCGAGATTATCGTGGAGGTGGCAGATCATCTGCAAGAGAAACTGCTGCTCGAGTTGCTGCAGGTGGAGTGGCTCGACTTGTACTGAAGCATTTGGCGCCCAATATAGAAATATATGGTTATATGACACAAATGGGCGATCAGAAAATTGATAGATCTAGAATTGATTTAAATCAAATTGACAATAATCCTTTTTGGTGTCCCGATTTGAACGCTGCCAACAATTGGAAAGACTATTTGGAGAAGGTCAGAAAGTCTCGGGACTCTGTTGGAGCCGTAATCGAAATTATAGCTAAAAATGTCTCTCCTGGTTTAGGAGCTCCCATATATGGAAAGATTGATACCGACTTAGCGGCTGCAATGATGTCAATAAATGCTGTTAAGGGTGTAGAGGTTGGCGAAGGTATGAATGCGGCATCACTTTTAGGGTCTGAAAATGCAGACGAGATTTTCATGGATGGACAAAACAAGCCACGATATTCGTCAAACCATTCGGGTGGCATACTTGGCGGCATAACCACTGGACAAGACATTATTGTAAGGTTCGCAGTTAAACCGACTTCCTCAATCCTATCACCTAAAAAAACAATAACACAAAAGGGGGAAGAGACTGAAATTATAACTAAGGGTCGGCATGATCCTTGTGTGGGTATTCGCGCTGTTCCAGTTGGCGAAGCTATGATGGCCTGCGTGCTTCTTGACCATTATCTTTTGCACCGGGGGCAAATAGGCGAAAACCGAGGTCAAATAGGCTAATTAGCCTCGCTTTTAGATGTGAAATATAATCCTAGAATAATAATCATAATAGCTAAATTTTGCCTCATAGAAAAAAACTCTCCCAAAATTATTATTGCCAAAATTACAGCGGTTATTGGTTCTACTATTGACAGGGTCACTGCTGTTGAAGAGCTTAAATATTTCAGCCCAAAAGTAAAAAAAGAGTAAGCAACTCCCGTAGCAAAAGTCCCAAGAAAAATTAGATGATAAATTGCTTCGTGTGAAAACACCCAAGAAGATGGATAAAAAATAAATACTGGTGTAGATAGAAATGCAGCTATTAAAAATGTCCAAGCTGCCGTGTTATGGTGTGAAAGTTTATTAACAATCCTTGATGTAGACAATGAATACAGGGCATAAGACAAACCTGAAAGTAGGGCCAAAAAAGCACCTAAGTTTGACCAGTCGGTATTATCACCAAAAAGCATCAAGACGCAAATACCAGTCACAGCTAGAGTTGCGCCTATGAGTTTTTTCAAACCATGTTTTGTTTTAAATATAAATAACTCAAATAAAATTGCCCAAATCGGCGCACTGCCAATAGTAATCGCTGTTCCGACGCCCACACCAGAAATCAAAACAGCCGCAAAGAAAGTCATATTATATAACATCATAAATAGACCTGAAAAAGCTATTAAAACAGGGGATTTAAAAATGGCAGAAAGTAAATTTTTATCAAACATAATCGATATTAAAAATAGAAAAATTGCTGCTAAATACAGACGTACAGCGCCTATAACCAAGGGCTCTTTATATTCAGGAATAAGCGCTTGAACAGTTCCTGTTGAGCCCCACAAAGTTGCTGCTAAAATCACCGTTAAAATTGACAAGCGTTTTTTATTTATCATACGTCTCAAACCTTGCTCGAATTTATTTAAAATGGTTTAGTAATCCAACGATAAAAATACATCATTATTGAAAGTAGAAAAATCTTAATGAGCAAACCATGTATTATTTGTGTTGCAATCACTGGATCTGTTCCAAAAAAGAAAGACAACCCTAATGTGCCAATTTCAATATCTGAACAGATAGAAAGTACACATGAAGCTTTCGAAGCAGGAGCAACCATATGCCACGCTCATGTTAGAAACGAAGATGAAACACCAACATCTGATCCAGAAAAGTTCTCTTTGCTAAAGGATGGTATTTCAAAGCATTGCCCAGGTATGATTATTCAGTTTTCAACAGGTGGAAGATCTGGCTCTGGAAAAGAACGGGGTGGAATGTTGCCATTAAAGCCAGATATGGCATCTTTATCGGTAGGTTCTAACAATTTTCCAACTCGAGTTTATGAAAACTCACCAGAACTAATTCTTTGGTTAGCAGAGCAAATGCGTATCCACAAAATTATGCCCGAAGTAGAGGCCTTCGATCTTTCACATATAATTAATGCTATCGATATGCACTCTAAGGGACTGCTATTTGGAGATTTATATATTCAATTCGTAATGGGTATAAAAAATGCTATGCCAGCAGATAAAACTATATTCAATTTCTATGTTGAATTAATGCAGAAACGTGCTCCAAAATCAGAATGGTGTGGAGCGGGAATAGGTGCAAACCAAATACTAGTTAACGAATGGTCTATTCAAGCTGGCGGACATACAAGGGTTGGCATGGAAGATAATGTTCGGCTTGATAAGAATACTCTAGCACCATCGAATGCAGCACTTGTTAATCGGGCTGTTGAATTATGTGAGAAGTACAATAGACCCGTTGCGACCTCACAGGAAGCTAGAAGTTTACTTGGCCTATCAGGTTAGACAATTATTACGTTATTTTTACTTTTAAGTCTGTTAAGCCATCTATTTTTGCAACAAGAAAATCGCCTTTTTTCACTGAACTGACGCCTGCTGGTGTCCCAGTCATTATTATATCTCCAGGAATTAATTGAGTATATTTCGATAAATCCAAAAGTATTTCATCGACGGAGTGGATCATATCTGAAATTTGTCCGTGCTGCTGAATTTTATCATTCAAAAACAACTTTAGATTTGCATTTTGTATTTCGGGAACTTTTTTAGCCTCTGTGATTTCCCCTATTATAGCAGAACCATCAAAATCTTTTGACATATCCCACGGTTTACCCTGTTTTTTCGCTAAACTTTGTAAATCGCGCCTAGTCATGTCTAGGCCACAAGCATACCCAAATATGGAGCCTTCTAGCTCTTCCCTTTTTGCTTTTTGAAGTGGTTTTGCAATAGCAACAACCAATTCTACCTCGTGATGTAACTCATTTGTCATAGGAGGATAGGTAAGGTTTTTTTCTGAACCCAATAATGAAAATGCTGATTTAGTAAAATAAAACGGCTGTTTTTTTTCTACCTTATTTCCAAACTCAAGAACATGTTCCGCATAATTTCTACCAACACAGAAAATTCTTCGTACCGGGTACCCATAGTTTCTTCCAGTGACCTTGAGTATGGGTGGTTCAGATGTTGAAAAAACAGGCTTCATTCTTTTTAAATAGCAAACTTTAATAGAGAACTATAAAAAGGCATGGAAGCCTCTGCTAAATTTGCGTTTCGTCCTTTCAAATTTGGGAGCGTATCTTCTGGACCAGAAAACCCGGTCGATTTATGTGCTGACCCGTACCAATGTGAAGCCCAAACTCCATCTTTTATATGCCCACCCTTTGACCAAGACAGCATAGACTTTTGAAAGCCTAAATTAATTCTATCACATAGTTTTGTAAGTGTCTCTTCGGGTTTCTTTCGGATGTCTTCAGAATTTACAACAATAGGTTTTAAGCCACGTTCTGTAATTTCCAAGAAAAGCTCAACCTGTTTTTTAAAACCAATATCTTGCTCACTAATTCTGTTGTATTTTTTTGCAAAACTCGAAATTACTCTTGCAGGATGTCTAAGTAGAAAAACGTGTTTTACTTGGTCAAGCCAACCTCGTGGCACGGAACGAACCATATGATGGGTCATATGCTTTTGGTATAAATTTTTCCCAATAATTGACCTATCTTTTGTCAAATTATCTATCACGTCTGTGACATTCTCTGGTTGCGATAATATAATTTCTTCTCGCATTGGATGGTCTAAACCCGTTTCAATCAGATAATTTCCATAAAACGGTTCGTCGATTATTTCGAAATCGTCTCGATTACCAAATGAATACATTAAGGCTGTTGAAATATTTCGCGGTCCAGACCACACTGCTAAATTTATCATGCACACTCTTTTTCAATTAACAGCTTATAAAGCTTTCTAATGTGTTCTGTGATTGGGCCTAGTTCACCTCTACCTATACTCCTTCCATCGATAGATCCAACTGGAGTTTGTGCGCCAAAAGTACCTGTAAGAAATGCCTCTTCCGCACTATATGTATCAACTAAAGAAAAGTTTTTTTCGTACACTGGTATACCGTCTGATCGGCAAATATCTATTACCTTTTGCCTAGTAATTCCGTTCATGCAGTAGTCACCTGTACTAGTCCAAACCTCTCCTTTTTTAACTATAAAAAAATTACAGGCATTTGTAGTGTTTACGAAGCCATTAATATCAAGCATTAGCGCCTCATCAGCCCCAGCCTTCTCTGCTGCTATGCAAGCTAATATACAGTTAAGTTTAGAATGGCTGTTTAACTTTGGGTCTTGCGTCATTGGCAAGCCTCTCAAATGAGGCACTGTCGCTAACGATATAGGCCTTGGTATTTTGGGAATAGAGTGCTCCATAATAATAACAATTGTGGCGCCATCTTGTGATAGTGCTGGATGTTGAAAGGGTCTTTTTTTAGGTCCCCGCGTTATCATGAGCCTAGCATGAGCATTGTTTTCCATGCCATTAGACTTTTGTGTCTTAACCAGCGCGTCAATAACATCTGATTTATTCAAACCAATGTCTAAATCGATCGCTAATGCTGCCTCAAAAAGCCTATCTATATGTTCATCACAAAAGGCCCATATATTATTATATAGACGTAATCCCTCCCAGACACCGTCTCCCAACATAAAACCACTATCATAAACACTTACTACCGCTTCATTTTTTGGCACGATTTTCCCATTTAAATAGATTAAAATATCTTCATTTCTGATATCTTCTTCTGATTGGTGTGTGGAAACGGTTACTGTCATTTTTACCCCTTTTTCAATATTGCTATTAGGTAAGTTAATTTATGCCAAGAAATATTTCTTGTTGGCCTTTCAGAATTTCTAGGTTGGCAAAGGCTTTTTTTACCCTAAGCCTATATTTAATAATCAAAGGAAAGCTTTATGCATAAAATATTAAAACTACTCTTTATTTTATTTTTGACATTTACAACACAACTAGGGCCTATTTTAGGCAACCTAAAGTTAAGCGCGCAATCAAAAGATACTATAATTTTGGCTGGTGGATGTTTTTGGTGCGTTGAGGCTGATTTTGAAAAAGTTAACGGGGTCAGTGAGGTTATTTCTGGTTACACTGGTGGATTTATAGAAAACCCAACCTACAAGCAGGTCGTAAAAGGCGGCACGGGGCACTATGAGGCCGTCATTATTCACTTTGATCCCAAAATAATCACAACAAAAAATATCTTAGATAAATTTTTTCGCTCTATAGACCCTACTGATGATGGCGGACAATTTTGTGATCGGGGTCATAGTTACAAGTCAGCTATTTTTGCCAGACCAAATCAAGTTTTAACTGCAAAAAATGCCCTTCTTGAGGCAGAAGCCGTTTTAGGTGAAAAGATTGTTACCCCTATTTTAGAGGCGGATACATTCTTTACTGCCGAGGACTATCATCAAGACTATTACAAGGGAGAGAACCTAGTATTTACTAGATTTGGCCCAATCAAACAAAAGAATGCTTACAAAAGATACCGTTCAGCCTGCAGGAGAGATGAGCGTCTTAAAGAAGTATGGGGAAAAGATGCTTTCTTGAATTGACAAACATTCATTGCAAAAGTTTTTGAGCTTTTACCCAGCGAAACAAGTGTTAGACTATTTTAGAGCTTGGGAGAACCATCGTGACACCAATGATGTCGCAATACATGGAAATTAAATCTGACTATTCTGAGGCTTTATTGTTCTACAGAATGGGCGATTTCTATGAGTTATTTTTTGAAGATGCTAAAGTTGCGGCAAGCGCTTTAGATATCGCTTTAACAAAACGAGGAAAGCATAATGGAGAAGATATCCCGATGTGTGGGGTACCTCATCATTCTGCAGAAAACTATATTTATACTTTAATAAACAAGGGTTTTCGCGTTGCGATTTGTGAGCAAATGGAAAGTCCAGAAGAGGCGAAGAAAAGAGGTTACAAAGCTGTAGTTAAAAGAGAAGTTGTTAGACTAGTCACTCCCGGAACCTTAACAGAAGATAATTTATTAGACGCTAAAAAAAGTAACTACCTTGCTTCTTATTCTTTGGTACACAAGGAGGCCTCAGTTTCTTGGATCGATATTTCAACAGGTTCTTTTTACATTTCTAGCATAACGCCAGAAAAATTAGGTTCAGAATTAACCAGGCTTTCTCCAAGTGAAATTCTGCTATCTGAAGACTTAGCGAAAGCACATAGGGATTTAGCAGAGGAGTTTGGTATTAGTGTTACAGAGCTCGGAAATTCTGCTTTTGACAGTAGTTCTGCACGAGAACGTTTAAAAAAAATCTTCAACGTTGAGACAGTAGATGGCCTGGGAACTTTCAATAGAGCCGAACTATCATCTATGGGAGCCATTATAGAATATTTACAGATAACACAAAAGGGCAAGCTCCCAATGTTATCAAGGCCACGGCGGGAACTAAACTCCTCCTTTATGACTATAGATACAGCAACGAGAAAAAACTTAGAGCTTACAAAGGGTCTTTCCTCTGGGAATAAATCTGGCTCACTTCTTTCAGTAATCGACCATACTTTAACATCAGGTGGGGCAAGATTGTTAGAAAAAAGAGTGTCTGCCCCGTCTACTAATCTAGATGAAATAGAAAAAAGATTAAACGGACTAGATTTTATGATAGCTGATCCAAGCTTATCTTCTAGCCTTCGGTCAGAACTCAGAAAAGTTCCTGATTTAGATAGGGCTTTATCCAGAATATCATTAGAAAGAGCTGGGCCGCGAGACCTGGTGGCTATTAGAAATGGGTTACTGCAATCTTCTATTATATCAAAGATTCTTTCAAGCTTCACTTTGCCAAAACTCATTAAAGAGAAGATGGCTGTGTTTCCCGAAAAAGATAAATTCTTAGGCTTGCTTACCGAAGCCCTAGTAGATGAGCCGCCTATATTGGCAAGAGACGGCGGATTTATTAGAGAGGGTTTTGATCCTAAATTAGATGAGGCCAGAAGGCTGAGAAATGAAGGGAAAAAAATTATTGCTGAAATGCAAATGGATCTTGTGAAAATCTCTGGCATTCAGTCTCTTAAAATAAAACATAATAATGTGCTCGGATATTTTGTCGAAACGCCAGCAACTCATGCCGACCGTATGTTATCGCCACCCCTGTCTGATACCTTTATTCATAGACAAACAACCGCAAATCAGGTTCGTTTTTCGACTGTTGAACTTTCTGAGATTGAAACCAAGATTTTGAACGCAGCTAGTCATTCTTTAGAGATAGAAAAGCAAACCTTTAAAGATCTATGTGGTAGCATATTACAATATGGCCAATTTATCACCGATATCGCTGATTATTTATCAGAAATAGACCTGACTATTGCCCTCTCTGTACTGGCTAGAAATGAGTCGTGGGTTAAGCCCGCAGTTGATGAATCACAGAACTTTGAGATTTCTGGTGGGCGCCATCCAGTAGTTGAACACGCTCTTAAAAAAGAGGGGAAGGCATTTATTTCAAATGAATGTACCTTAAACGATGGGAAAATCTGCCTGCTTACAGGACCAAATATGTCTGGAAAATCAACTTTTCTTCGACAAAATGCTATCATTGTTTTATTGGCTCAAATTGGTTCTTTCGTTCCTGCTGCTTCAGCCAAATTAGGTATTGTATCGCAGCTTTTTAGCCGAGTGGGCGCATCAGACGATTTAGCTAGGGGTCGGTCTACTTTTATGGTCGAAATGGTTGAGACCGCATCTATCTTGAACCAAGCTGATGAAAACTCTTTTGTAATACTAGACGAAATTGGTAGGGGAACAGCAACATATGACGGCCTATCAATTGCTTGGGCTACTTTAGAGCATTTGCACAATGTAAATAAGGCCCGAGCACTATTTGCTACACATTATCATGAATTAACCCATTTGTCAGTTGAAATGGATCGATTAGAGAACTCTACTGTTTCCGTCAAAGAATGGGAAGGTGAGGTTGTATTTTTACATGAAGTTATAAGAGGAGCCGCAGACCGGTCATACGGAGTTCAAGTCGCCAAGCTCGCTGGCTTGCCAGAGACTGTAATAAAAAGATCAAAACTGATATTAGAAAAGCTTGAAAAGGGGCACTACCAAGGCCAATCAAACTTAAAGGGGCTAATAAACGATCTTCCTTTATTTTCCAACGATCAAAATTTTCATGAACCTACGGAGAAAGAAGTAGACCCGATTCACGAAGAAATAAGAAACATAAATTTAGACAACACTTCACCTAGGGACGCTTTGGAATTTCTCTACAAGCTAAAAGAAACCCAGAAAAATTAAGGGGTTAGTTGTTCGAAGACACTCCGACATGTGCGGGGCGCAACAAGCGATCATGTAACATAAAACCTTCAGAAGAGACTTCTATAATGTCACCAGCTTTTGTGCCAGGAACAGGGGCCTCAAACATTGCCTCGTGTAGCTGGGGATCAAATTTATCACCAATTTCCGGAGATATGGGTTTTATCCCATGTTTTGCAAAAACGTTTAAAAGTTCTCTCATCGTTAACTCAACACCTTCAATGACGGAACCAACAATTTCTTTTTGATCGGCAGTTATAGAGTCAACGGCTCTTTTCATATTATCATAGATTGGCAATAGGTCTCTCGCCAGTTTAGATCCACCGTAGTTCTCCGCTTCCTTTCGATCTTTATCTGCCCTTTTTCGAGCATTTTCTGCGTCAGCCAGCGCCCTCATAAACCTATCACGATAATCATCTCGCTCTGCTGTAACTTCATCCAGTTTTTCTAGCTCAGCTGCTTCTGCATCAATATCTATTAATTCATCTTGGTCTAATTCAGCTTCTTCAACCTCGTCCAGAAACTCTTCTTTTTTTTGCTCAGCCATTTGTCACCTCTTATTTCGGTCAGCGATCATTTTTCCAACCAGTTGCGCGGTATAATCTACTACAGGAACTATCCGACCATAGTTTAATCTTGTAGGTCCTATTACTCCTACAGCACCAATAATCTTACGATCCGAATTCATATAAGGAGAAACAACCAAAGATGAACCCGTTAAAGAAAAAAGTTTGTTTTCAGACCCTATAAAAATTCTTACCCCCTCACCCTTTTCAGTAAGCTCTAAGAAGTCTGCTATATCGCGTTTTCGTTCCAAATCGTCAAATAGATTTTTTATTCTATCTAAGTCCTCTTGTTGTGAAGACTCATTTAGGAGATTTGCTCTTCCTTTAACAATTAATCGTTCGTGACGTTCTTCAGTATCCTCCCACAGTGCTAAACCGCTCTCTACCAGGTCACGAGCCAAAGTATCGAGTTCTTGCCGTCTGAAATCGATTTCATTTTTGATTAATTTTTTAGCTTCGCTCAGTGTGTTTCCCTCCATTATGGCATTTAAAAAATTTGCTGCCTCTTTCATGGAGCTTGGCGTTTGACCCGGTGGGGGCTTAAATAGCCGATTTTCAACGTGACCGTCAGCAAAAACTAAGACGACAAGAGCTTGGCTTGTTGATAAAGGTAAAAACTCCACATGCTTAATTGGAGCTTCGCGTTTCGGTGTTAAAACAAGCGAAGCTCCTTGGGTGACACCTGATAAAGTTGTCGAAATGTCATCTAAAATATCTTCTACTTGATTGGTTTCATCTGAAACTATCTTATCTATTTTTTTTCTATCATTTTTATCGACCTCTGATACCTCCAAAATGCCATCGACAAACATTCGTAAGCCTAGCTGAGTGGGTATTCGGCCAGCACTTTTATGTGGGCTTCCTAGTAGTCCTAAAAAATCTAAGTCTTGCATAACATTTCTAATTGTTGCAGCAGAAATATCTTCACTAAATTCACGCGAAAGGGTTCTCGATCCAACAGGCTCACCATCTGTCAAATAACCCTCTACTACCCGACGAAATACTTCTCGCGAGCGGTTGTTCAATTCCTCAAGAATTTCTTTTTTTTCAATCATCGGGACGTGTTTTAGCTTATATATTCCGATTAGCCTAATGAAAAACTTCAAACAGGGTTGCAAAATTACATAATCGAGATGTATTTCCAAATTAAAGTTGAAAGGATTTAAAATGCGCCCATCTGGTCGAAAACTTGACGAACTAAGAAACGTTTCAATAGAAACTAATATAACTATGCATGCTGAGGGAAGTTGCATAATTAAAATGGGTGATACTCATATTATATGCACCGCAACAATAGAAGATAGAGTTCCACCATTTATCAAAGGATCTGGTCTGGGGTGGGTTACTGCTGAATATGGTATGTTACCAAGATCAACCGGTTCCAGAATGCGAAGGGAAGCAGCTTCTGGTAAGCAAGGCGGCCGAACAGTTGAGATACAAAGACTCATCGGAAGATCTTTAAGAGCCGGTGTTGATAGGCTCGCATTAGGTGAACGACAGATAACAATCGATTGTGATGTAATACAAGCAGATGGTGGTACGCGCTGTGCTTCTATCACTGGGGGTTGGTTAGCGCTACGTTTGGCAATAGATAAACTTTTAGCTTCTGGCACTATATCTACAGATCCTTTGATTTCACCAGTTGCTGCAGTCAGTTGCGGTATTTACGCTGGACAGCCGGTCTTGGATCTCGATTATTCGGAAGATAGTGAAGCGGGTGTAGACGGAAATTTTATCATGCTTGAAAGTGGGAATATGATTGAAACCCAAATAAGTGCTGAGGGAGCAACATATACCAAGGATGAACTAAATAGCCTGATCAATTTGGCAGAAAAAGGCGCTTCTGAACTCTTTGATATTCAAAAAGCTTCCCGAAACTAATGCGAAATTTTCAGGGTAAAAAATTGGTAGTTGCCACACATAATGAAGGTAAGCTCGAGGAGGTTCGCGCACTATTTTCAAATAAATCAGTAGAAATTTTATCCAGCAAATCACTTGAGCTTCCAGAACCTTTAGAAACAGAAGATAATTTTATAGGAAACGCTCGAATAAAAGCACACTCTGCATCGAAAATTACTGGCCTGCCAGCGCTTGGAGACGATAGTGGAATTACTATTGACGCCTTGAACGGTGCGCCTGGCGTGTACACTGCAGATTGGGCTGAAACCCCAAATGGACGAGATTTTTTTTTGGCAATGAAAAAAACTCAGGAAGCTCTAACAAAAATTTCTGCACCCTATCCAAGATTAGCACAATTTCGCTGTACTTTAGTTCTCGCATGGCCGGACGGTCATGACGAAATCTTTGAAGGTACCCTAGCTGGTCAAGTTATTTGGCCCCCGAGGGGATTAGACGGCCATGGGTACGATCCTATATTTCAACCTAGCGGCTATGAGATTACTTGCGGAGAGATGAGCTTCGAGAATAAAAATAAAATTAGCCATCGATCAATAGCTTTTGATAAACTTGTTAGAGCATGTTTTGAGTGAAGACTGGGAAAATGGAGGGTTTGGGTTTTATATCCATTGGCCTTTTTGTGCTGCGAAATGTCCTTACTGTGATTTCAATAGCCATGTAAGAAATAATATTGATCAAAAACAGTGGCTTAGATCATACCTAAGCGAAATAAATCGAGTTTCAAAAAATACATCAAACCGATCTTTAAATTCTGTTTTCTTTGGTGGTGGAACACCAAGCCTTATAGAGCCTTGGGTTATCAGCGATATTTTGAATGAAATCCAAAAATATTGGAAAACCAAAGATATTTTTGAAGTAACACTAGAAGCTAACCCAGGCTCAGTGGATGCGAAAAATTTTGAGGCTTATAGGTCTGCCGGTGTAAATAGAATATCAATGGGAATTCAGTCACTCAACGAAAAGGACTTAAAGGCTTTAGGTCGAACTCATACGGTAAAAGAAGCATTATCTGCTTTTGAAATTGCTCAGCAAATCTTCACAGCCGTAAGTTTTGACTTAATATATGCGAGACAAAACCAAAATCTGATGAAATGGGAAAAGGAATTAAGTAAAGCCTTAGATTTGGGGGCCAATCATATGTCTTTATATCAGTTAACCATTGAGCAGGGCACAGCATTTGGTGATAGATATAATCGTGGGCTACTTAAGGGATTGCCCAGTGACGATATGTCTGCCGAATTATATGACATTACTTCCAATTTATGTGAAGACAGGGGGTTCTCAGCATATGAAGTTTCTAATTATGCGCAAAAAGGTTTTGAGAGCGTACATAATCTTGTGTATTGGCGATATGGTGACTACATCGGTATTGGACCTGGCGCTCATGGGCGTCTTACCGTTGACGGTAAAAAATACGCTACTGAAACATTTTTATCTCCAGAAGAGTGGCTTACAAGGGTAGAGCATCGCGGTTCTGGAGAGTCTTGCGTAACTGAGCTATCCACAGAGCAGCAAGCCGCCGAAATGGTTATGATGGGTTTAAGATTGGACGAAGGAGTTAATTGTAAGAGGTTTGAAACTTTATCGGGCTCTTATTTTTCTGAAAATAAATTAACCTTTTTAAAAAGCATGCAGCTCATCGAGCAGAAAGAGGAAAACGTAATTGCCACTTTGTCAGGAAGAAAGGTCTTAAATTCTGTTCTTGCAGAGCTTTTAAATTAGAAGCCCCTATATTAGGAACTATTTATCAGTATTTCAGAAATATGATCTAGTTCATCTAATGATTTATAAGATATTGAAATTAAACCTTTTTCTTTTCCTTCTTCGTGATTAATGGATACTTTCATTTTAAGAGCCGCTGATAGATCAGCTTCCAGAAGCATAGTATCAGCGGGTTTATTTTTTGTTTTGTTATTAACTTTTTTCTGATCAACATTTTTAGCCAACCTTTCTGCATCCCTTACCGAAAGACCGAGTGAAATAATTTGTTTTGCTAAGGCTAGTGGATTGTCACATGTCACCAAAGCTCGAGCGTGACCTGCTGTCAGCTGTCCGGAAATCAACAATTCTTGAACTGCTGTCGGAAGATTGAGTAGTCGCAATAGGTTGGCTATATGGCTTCTACTTTTTCCAATTTCTTTAGAAAGCCCTTCCTGAGTGTGATCAAAGTTGTCCATCAAACTTTTATATCCAAGAGCCTCTTCTATTGGGTTTAGATCAGCCCTTTGAACATTTTCAATTATGGCTATTTCTAGAACCTCGATATCACTGAACTCCTTTACAATGACTGGTATCTCATGGATTTGAGCTCTTTGGGCGGCGCGCCATCTTCGTTCGCCTGCAACTATTTCAAAACTTTCTTTTGTTCCTTTCTTTTTTCTAACTATTAAGGGTTGGACTATGCCTTTCGTTTTAATCGAATTTGCTAATTCAATTAATTTTTCTTCTTGAAAAGATTTTCTAGGCTGATTTGGGTTTGGATATATTTTCTCAACCGGTACAAGTTTCTCAAATGCCTGATTTTCTGAATTTACACTGCTGCTTACAGGCTCGTTATTAAAGTCGCCCATCAAAGATGACAAACCTCGTCCAAGACCTCTTGATTTACCTTTTTTTTCTACCATCAAAAACCTCCTATCAAGAGTTATTAGCTAATAACTCTTTGGCCAAACTCATATATGCCTTTGATCCCTTTGATGAAGGATCATAAGTTAAAACAGGCATCGAATACGAAGGTGCTTCACTTACCCGTACATTTCGCGGAATAATTGTTTCAAAAACTAACTCGCGCAGATTACTTCTAGCATCAACCTCTACTTGTTTAGATAGATTGTTTCTTCCATCAAACATAGTTAAAACTATTCCTTCAACCCGCAAATTCTCATTTGCATTTTGACGTACTTCTTTAACCGTTAATAAAAGTTGTGAGAGACCCTCGAGCGCAAAAAACTCACTCTGTAATGGTATTAAAACAGAGTGCGATGCTACCATTGCGTTAACCGTTAAAATATTTAGAGAAGGTGGGCAATCAATCAGAATATAGTCATATTTTTGTTTGTTTTCTTGCTTTTTTCGTAATGCCTCGTGCAATAAGTGGCTTCTTTTTTCATTTGATATCAAGTCTATGTCTGCGGAGCTCAAATCTATCGTTGCAGGAACAATGCTCAAACCTGATATTTCTGTTTCCATTGCGACCTTTTCTAGTGGAACACCCTCAACCAAAAATTCGTATGTCGATAATTCTCGATCCTCTATCCCTACACCCAAACCTGTGGATGCATTTCCTTGGGGATCCAAGTCGATTATTAGAACTTTCTTTTCTAATTCTGACAATGCCGCTGCTAGGTTAATAGTTGTAGTTGTTTTACCAACCCCCCCTTTTTGATTTGCCACAGAAATTATTTTTGCAGTTTTGGACTTATTAGTTGGCACGCGAAAGCTCTCCTATTTTCAAAACCACTGACTTTTCATCAGTTATACTGGTAACTGCTTCCCAACTAAAGTTCCAGGTTTTCTCTGCAGCAACCAATTCTTCTTTCCAAGACTTTCCCTTTGAAAATATAAGGGTGGTTTTATCACTCAAATGATTAAATGATAAATCAAGAAGACTAGGTAAATTAGCTAAAGCCCTAGCTGATATTACATCAGCCTGCTGTCTATCGCAACTCTCTATCCTATTGTTTATAATAGAAAAATTGAGATTTAATTCCCTTTTTACAGTGCTGAGAAAAACACATTTTCTTTTATCGCTTTCAACCAAGACTGTCTCACCACCAATATTTTTGTCCTGAGCAAGAATTGCCACAACCAGTCCAGGAAATCCTGCCCCAGATCCAATATCCAACCACTTTTTAAAACTTTTGTTGTTAGCATAAAAAATCTGAGCTGAATCTAAAATATGACGATTCCATATTTCAGGTACAGTTTTTTTAGAGATTAGATTTATACTCTTATTCCACTTTTCAACAAGCAATCCAAGCCGCTGTAAGAGTACTATTGTTTCACGTGAAACATCTATTAAAATATCATCTTTCATCCGGCCTTAATCTGATTTTGACCCTGTTTAACTTTTGATAATATTAAAAAAAGAGCTGCCGGCGTCATTCCTTCTATACGGGAAGCTTGAGCTATATTTTTTGGTTTTTGGGTAAGTAATTTATTTTTTAGTTCGTTTGATAGCCCAGACATTGACTTATAGTCAAAACTAGATGGTATTTTGATTGCTTCGTCTCTTTTGACAGCTTCTATATCTTTCTTCTGTCTGTCGATATAGTTTGAGTACAGCGCGTCTCTGTGAGCCTGCTGTTGAATTTCACTTTCTATGTCTGACAACCTATTATCAAACACCGTTATGTTATCAAAAGTTATATTTGGAAATGCCAATACTTGTTTCAGGTTTCTTTTATTACCATCTTGGCTCACCGAAATACCCTGGGCTATCAGTTGGTTTGGGGTAAGCTCTTTTTCAGAAAGTATTGTATTACATTCCTCTATTTTGTCGACTTTATCTAAGAATGCTTCCTTTCGAAATGTCGATATACAGCCTATTTCTATGCCTTTTGGGGTCAATCGTTGATCTGCATTGTCAGCACGCAATGAAAGCCTGAACTCCGCTCTAGACGTAAACATTCTATAAGGCTCACTTACACCTTTAGAAATTAAATCATCTATCATAACACCTATATAACTATCTGACCTCGAAAAAGTAATTGCTTCTTCTTCACTTGATTCAACCGCTGCGTTTAATCCAGCAACCAATCCCTGAGCCGCAGCCTCTTCATAGCCTGTTGTTCCATTGATTTGACCTGCGAGATAGAGACCACTTACACCATTAACGCTTAAAGTTAGTGATAACGACCTAGGATCAACATAGTCATATTCTATCGCATAGCCTGGTTGTAAAATCTCAACTTTGTCTAATCCTTTTATTGATCTCACGTATTCTTTTTGGGTTTTTTCTGGAAGTGATGTGGAAATTCCATTAGGATAAATAGTGTCTACCGAAAGACCTTCCGGCTCTAAAAAAACCTGATGCGAGCTTTTATCCCTAAATCTGACTATTTTATCTTCTATAGAAGGACAGTATCGAGGACCCACACCGTCTATATGACCTCCATACATCGCTGATTTTGAGAGATTTTTTTCTATAATCTCATGCGTTTTTTCGTTTGTAAATGTAATTCCACATGAAATTTGCTCTGCTGTTGGGTTTTTTGATAAAAAGGAAAACATTGTTGGGTCAACATCGCCAGGCTGCCTTTCTAGCTCTTCCCAATTTATAGATTTTCCATTTAATCGTGGAGGTGTTCCCGTTTTTAATCTGCCTAGTTTTAAACCAAAACCCTCAATCTTTTCCGCAAGTTTTAATGATGGATTTGAGCCCATACGGCCAGCTGAGTATGAAACCTCTCCTATATAAACCTTTCCTCGAAGAAATGTTCCGGTAGTTATAATTGTTGATTTTGCTAAAATTTCAGAACCATCTGCTAAAATTACACCCCTTACCTCATCATGTGAACCAACAAGATCGACAACTTCACCCTCTACGATGGAGAGGTTTTCAATTGATTTTAAAGCTCTTTTTATTGAATTTTGATATAACAAACGGTCAGCCTGAACCCGCGGCCCTTGAACTGCAGGTCCCTTTTTGCGATTTAGTAATCTAAACTGAATACCCGCCTCGTCCGCCGAACGCGCCATAATACCGTCCAATGCATCAATTTCACGCACCAAGTGACCCTTCCCAAGGCCACCAATAGCAGGGTTACATGACATTATCCCGAGATCAGAGGATTTCAGCGTAACGAGAGCTGTACTGGCACCCATCCTCGATGAAGCCGCAGCAGCCTCACTACCTGCATGCCCTCCACCAACCACTATCACGTCAAATTGTTTCACGTGAAACACTCCTTACTTTCCCAAACAAAAAGACGAGAAAATCTCATCCAGAACTTTTTCTACATCTACTTTACCAAACAATTCATCTAAGGTGTAGGCAGTTTGTCTTAATTCTTCTGCTGCCAGATCATAAAAGGTTGGGCCATCGGTTACAAATTTTTTTGCTGTTGTTAGCTTATTTATAGATCTATCGATCGCTTCCTTATGCCGAAACCTTGTTGCAATACCCTGGTTTTCAACATTATTTCCTAATTCATTTTTAATAGAATCTATCATGTTATCTATGCCGAAACCTGTAACAGCTGAAAGACCATTTTTCACATCACCATCATCACATTTTGATATAAAAGTTAAAATGTTTGGGTTCTTTATTTCTGGCAGTTTTTTACCATCATCTGTAAGCGCGATAACCAGGTCCGACGAATTAGCTCTTTCGATAGCCTTATAAATACCTTTTGTTTCGATCGAATTGTTTGTCTCTCTCAATCCAGCCGTATCAAGCATCGTTACAGGCAGACCATCCAAATCCATCTTTACTTCTATGATGTCCCTAGTTGTTCCAGCTTGTTCTGATGTGATTGCAGCCTCTCTACCCGCTAGTGCATTTAAAAGTGTAGACTTACCAACATTTGGCTTACCCACTATAGCCACCTCAAAGCCTGATCTTATTCTCTCTGCAATATTTATACCGGTAGATTCATAACGTAAGTCACTGATTAATTTAGATAAATTATATATTACATCTTCAGAAACATCTGCGGGAACCTCTTCATCAGCAAAGTCTATAGTTACTTCAATTAAAGCCATTGCTTTAATTATCATAGAGCGCCATTCTTGGGCTCGTTCCCCTAATTTGCCTGAAAGAACTTTTAAGGCCTGTATTCTTTGAGTTTCTGTTTCAGCCTCTATAAGATCTGCAAGACCTTCTATTTCTGCTAAATCAAGCTTTTCATTTGAAAAAGCCCGCCGTGTAAACTCTCCTGGTAGTGCTTGTCGAAAATTAGCGATTTTTGAAAGCGTTTCTATAGTTTTTTGTATTACAGCAATACTTCCATGAAGATGCAATTCAACCACGTCCTCGCCTGTAAAACTATGAGGGCCTTTAAATGGAAGCACTAAAGCCCTATCAATATGTAATCCTTCTTGTGTGTATAAATCACAAAGTATTGTTTTCCTTGGTTTAATTCTAATATCGTTACACAAAGTGTTTAACGACATAAAAGCATCTGGACCTGAAATCCGAACAACTGCAACTCCTGCGCGTCCCTGTGGTGTGGCAAGCGCATAAATAGTATCAACCATAAAAAATCCCTAGATCAGGTATTCATAGAATCGAAGAACTCAGAATTTGTCTTTGTTTGTTTTAATTTTGATAAAAGAAATTCAATCCCATCTGTCGTTCCCATTGGATTTAGAATACGTCTCAAAACAAATGTTTTCTGTAAATCAATTTTATCTATAAGAAGGTCTTCTTTTCGTGTACCAGATTTCAATATATCTATAGCTGGGAAAACCCTTTTATCGGCAACTTTTCTGTCTAACACGATTTCACTGTTACCTGTTCCTTTAAATTCTTCAAAAATAACCTCATCCATTCTACTACCTGTATCTATCAAAGCTGTAGATACGATGGTTAATGAGCCACCTTCTTCTATATTTCGAGCAGCCCCAAAGAACCTTTTTGGTCTTTGAAGAGCATTTGCATCCACTCCACCTGTTAAAACTTTACCTGATGATGGTATTACGGTGTTAAAAGCCCTACCCAACCGGGTTATAGAGTCCAAAAGAATAACTACATCCCGTTTATGTTCAACAAGTCGCTTCGCTTTTTCTATAACCATTTCTGATACTGCTACATGCCTGGCTGCAGGCTCGTCGAAAGTAGAAGATATCACCTCGCCTTTTACTGACCTCTGCATATCTGTAACTTCCTCTGGTCTCTCATCTATAAGAAGAACTATAAGATAACACTCTGGGTGATTTTGCTCTATACTGTGGGCTATATTTTGTAGAATAACTGTCTTACCAGTTCTCGGTGGTGCAACAATAAGTGACCGTTGACCCTTACCAATAGGTGCCACTAAATCTATAACTCTAGCTGATTTATCTTTTACCGTTGGATCTTCTATTTCCATATTAAGACGCTCATCAGGATATAGTGGCGTAAGGTTATCGAAAGCTATTTTATGTTTTGCTTTATCAGGATCTTGAAAATTGATTTGGTGCGCTTCAATTAGGGCAAAGTACCTTTCGTTATCTTCTGGTGATTTTATTAATCCCTCTATCGTATCACCTGTTCTCAATGAGTATTTTCTGATCATTTCCGGGGACACATAAATATCATCTGGACCTGGTAAATAGTTAGCTTCCGGTGACCTTAAAAAACCAAAGCCGTCTTGTAAAACTTCTAGAACACCATCTCCTGCAATCTCCCAACCTTCGTCTGCTCTTTCGCGTAAAATCTGAAACATAATTTCACCCTTACGCATAGTTGAGGCGTTTTCTATTTCTAGTTCTTTTGCCATGGAAAGAAGATCTTTAGGGCTCTTAACCTTTAAATCAGATAGATTTAAGCGAGTAGAAGACATATCGGTACCTGCTAACAAAAAGAATTATTGAAAATCAACACAGAACAGTGTTGTGAGATTTCGGTACACTGTGTACCAATTTGAGTCAACCTGTCTGGAAACTAATACCCATTGTCATTTTTATTTAGCCATTTGAAAAATTAAAGTATTCAGTTCTATATAAAAATAAATATTTATATAAAGATAGAAGATGTTGTAGTTATGAAGAAAAGTGTGGATCAAATTTAATCCACACTTTAATCAAACAAAAATTATCTGTAAGTAATTAAAAAATAAGAAAAAAAAATTTAACTAACAAATTGTGGATTTTTATTTAAGTGCATCCTCACAAAGGATAAGATGTAAGTTATTTGTTATAACTAACGGAAAAAAAAAAAATAGAAAAAAAACATATAGTGTCGGCAAATACAGTGAAACAAAACATTTTTTATCCACAAAATAATACATGGTTTTATTAATGAGCGGGGAACTTATATTAGCTTCTTCTTCTGAAGTAAGAAAAGAACTGTTAGAAAAGTCGAATATATCATTCGTATCAGTCCAGCCAAATATAGACGAGGACGCTGTAAAATCCTCTTTATTGGTTGAAAATTATTCACCCCGCGACATAGCAGATACATTGGCAGAATTAAAAGCTAGTAAGGTTTCCTTAAAAAACCAAGATAGATTGGTATTGGGATGCGATCAGATCTTAGAATTTGAAGGAATTATATTAGAGAAACCGGCTTCTAAAAATTTAGCTGTCCAGCAATTAATAAAAATTTCAGGAAAAAAACATAGTGCATATTCAGCAGCAGTTATATTTGAAAATTCTCAACCTATCTGGCGTTTCGTTGGTAAAGCAGACCTTTTTTTAAAAAACAACAGTGAGACATATATTTCTGATTATGTAAATAGAAATTGGGATAGTATTAAAAACAGTGTAGGCGGATATAAAATAGAAGAAGAAGGTTGCCGTTTGTTTTCAAAGATTAATGGTGACTATTTCTCTATTTTGGGTATGCCAATAATAGAAATTATAAACTTTCTATGTATCAGAGGTGTAATAGATGGATGAGAAAAGGCCACTTTTAGCAGCTGTTTTGGGCAACCCAATATCGCACTCAAAATCGCCCAGAATGCACAACTATTGGCTAAAGCAAAATAAATTAAATGGTTACTATATACCAATAAAAGTTGAATTAGAATGTTTTGAGGAAACTATACGAGCTTTGGTGTGTATGGGTTTTTCTGGAGTTAACGTCACTATACCTTATAAGCTATCAGCTCTTGAGATAGCAGATGAAAGCTCAAGAACAGCCCAATATATTGGCGCAGCGAACACTTTAACTTTTACTAAAGAAAATAAAATATATGCCGATAATACAGATGCTTACGGTTTTATAAATAATATCAAAGGCAAATATCCGGACTGGAATCCAAAAAAAGGAACGTCAGTAGTATTAGGAGCAGGAGGAGCAAGTAGAGCCGTTATAGCAGCATTACTATCGGAAGGTTCAGAAAAAATAATAGTTCTAAACAGAACTATTGAAAAAGCCGAAGAACTAAAAAAAGATTACGACAATAAAATTATCGTTGAGACTTGGAAAAATATAAATGAAATAGCGTCCTCGAGCAGTAATATAATCAATACTACCTCACTGGGAATGAATAATGAAACATTTATTGCTATTAATCCAAAGGCTATACCTAAAAAAGCTCTTGTTTCAGATTTGGTTTACACGCCTTTAGAAACAAATTTATTGAAAATGGCAAAAAATAGAGGATCCAGAACGGTTGACGGTTTAGGCATGTTAATTCACCAGGGAATACCAGGTTTTGAGGCTTGGTTTGGTCAAAAACCTTTAGTTACTGAAGAGCTAAGAAAGATATTAATAAAATGAAATTCAAACTTGGTCTAACAGGATCAATGGGAATGGGTAAAACAAGCACTGCATTTTTGTTTGAAAAATACAATTGTGGAGTGTGGGATGCTGATAAAGCTGTACATAGAATTTATGGAAAAGGTGGTGACGCGGTAAAGCCAATAGCTAAGCTTTTTCCAAAAGCCATAACAAATGGTTCGGTAAATAGGACAGAGCTAAAAAAATATCTAAGCGAAGATTTTGACAAAATAACTCTATTAGAAAATATTGTTCATCCTTTGGTGTCAGCGGATAGGGAAAAATTTATCGAAAACACAAAATATAAGATCAATGTGTTCGATATACCATTGTTGTTTGAGACGGGTTCTAATAAAATCATGGATAAAGTAGCATGTGTATTTGTTTCGAAGCCTATCCAAATGGAGAGAATACGGTCACGAAGATCTATGACAGAAGACCAGATAGAAAAAATAATAAAACAACAGATGTCAATAGAAGAGATATGTAGGTTATCAGATTTCGTTATAGAAACTTACAATAAAAAGGATACTGAAAAACAAGTTGTAAGTATAATTAAAGAGATAGAAAACTGTCTTCATGCGTGAAATAGTTTTAGATACAGAGACTACAGGGCTTGATCCCGCAACAGGCGATAGAATAGTAGAAATAGGAGCTGTTGAGCTTTGGAACCACCTTCCTACAGGCAAAACATTTCATAAATACTTGAACCCCGAGCGTAATATGCCCGAAGAAGCTCAGGCCGTTCATGGTTTGACAGAGGAATTTCTAAAGGATAAGCCTGTATTTTCTCAAATTGCAGACGACTTTTTGACATTTATAAAGGGGTCAAAGCTGGTAATACACAATGCTTCGTTTGATATGAAATTTATAAACGCAGAATTGGCATTGGCTGAAAAACAGTTGCTACCAAGCGATATTGCTATAGATACTCTGGGATTAGCACGAAAAAGTTTTCCAGGATCACCTGCTTCATTAGATGCATTGTGCAGACGTTTTAATATCGATAACTCTGCAAGAACATTGCATGGAGCTTTGTTAGATTCAGAAATCTTAGCAGAAGTTTATTTGGAGCTTATAGGTGGTCGTCAACCAGGTTTTGGACTAGCTGATACAAACAACACTATTGAAAGAAAAGGCGATGAAGAAAAACAAGTATTTAAGCGGCCGAAACCATTAAAAGCTCGTTTGACCGTTAAAGAGGAAGAGGCTCATACGGCATTTTTAAAAAAACTTGGGACAAATGCTATCTGGAATAAACTAGTTACCAAAAACTAATTTTTAGTAGCTTTTTCTGCTTCTGCTTGACGGCGAGCAATTTCGTTTTGGTATAAAGCTAAAAAATTAATTTGTTCAAGGTTTAAAGGTGGAAAACCACCGTCACGCGTTACATCGCCCACTATACGCCTTAGATATGGGAATAAAATTCTTGGACACTCGATCATTAAGTATGGGTGGACTTGGTCTTCGGGAACGCCAGTTATTTCAAATATACCACCATATTCTATTTCTAATATAAATAGTTTAGAATTTTCATTATCAGTAGAGGTTTCTGTTTTAGCTGAAGAGACAACGGATAACTTTATTAGTACTTCATATTGGTTTTCAGATTTTCTTTTATTCGCATCAAGGTTAACGTTAACTTTGATGTCGGGGGGCGTATTTGTGTCTAGCCCTTTTTGGGCTAAAATATTTTCAAATGACAGGTCTCTTATAAACTGGGCCAAAACCTTTGTATTTGGTTGAATTACCTGTTTTTGCTCTGCCATCAATTACTCCCAACTAATTTTTAATATAATAGAATAATTTAATCACTATTATTAGTTTTACTTTTATTGGTCCACGGTGATTTTTCTTCTGGCTCTACTTCTTTGTAGTCTGTAACTTCTATATCTGAATATTTATTTTTATAAGCATTACTTCTTTCAGAGGAAGAGTATTTTACGAAATTTAGCTTGTTTTTTAACCAAAAAAACGCAACCTTTCTAACATTTGGTAACAACAATAAAAAACCAACAGTATCCGTAAAAAAGCCTGGTGTTAAAAGCAAAGCACCAGCAAACAAAATCATTACACCGTGTACTATTGGCTCTGTGGGGTTTTCTAACTCATTAAATTTACTTTGGATTTCCTTTAAGACGTTAATGCCCTGTGTTTTAACTAAGAATGTGCCCAAGATAGCAGTTATTAAAATAATAAAAAGAGTGGGATAAATACCAATAAAACCACCCAGCATTATGAAAAGCCAAATCTCCAAAAGTGGTATTAGGATAAATAGCAATAACAACCACATATTTTTATCTCCAATTTATCGAGTGGTGGACTTGTTGGGCCTTTGCACCTACATAGATAATGAGATAGATAATTTCTACCCATTCTTTGATTGAGGTTAAAATGAACCCTGCGCTAATAGAATTAATTATCCTGGCTGGAATAGCCGTGTTTTTATTTTTGAGACTTAGAAGCGTTCTTGGAACTCGAGAAGGATTTGAAAAACCACGTATGCAGCCAAAAGACGATGCACCCAAGCGAGACTTTAAGGTGATAGATGGTGGTGACGATAAAGACATTACAGATAACGTTGAAAAAAATTCTAAATCTGCAAAGGCTTTGAAAACAATAAAAGAAAAAGATGAAACTTTTACGGTAAATGAATTCTTGTCTGGCGCTCGATCTGCTTATGAGTGGATTCTTATGTCCTTCGAAAAAAATGAAATTGACGACATAAGAGAGCTTTTGAGTGAAGAGGTTGCTGAAGCTTTTGACTCAGTAGTAGAACAGCGAATTTCGCAAGGTTTGACAATTGAAGCAGAGTTTATTGGTGTTAGAGAAATGAAATTAGTAGATGCAAGCTATAATTCGAAAACAAATACAGCAGAGATAGCAGTTTCTTTCATTGGAGAAATGACTTCAGTTGTGAAAAACTCTTCCGGGGAAATTGTTGAGGGTGATTCAAAGCAAATCAAAAGACAAAAAGATACTTGGTCGTTTTCTAAAGATATCCAATCCTCCAATCCAAATTGGTTATTAGTTGCAACTGGAGAATAACGCATAGAAAATGATTTAATGATTTACCCGGATATTGGGTGGAAAAGATATGAAAAAGCGCGATTTAAGCGATGATGAAAAAGAGCTATGGAAAGAGTTTTCTAAATCGACTGAGCCCTTACCACATCAAAATCAGGAAAATCAGAAGACAGCACCTGGAAAAAAGAAACTAATAAACTCTGTAAATTTAAAAGATGAGAAAAAACATTACATAGGGGGTAAAAAAACCCCCGCGCATGTTGATAAGGCTCCAGTTTCATCTGTGTTGAGCATGGATTCTAAACTTCATACCAAAATGCGACAGGGCAAAATAAGACCAGAAGCAAAGCTAGACTTACATGGGCTAAATTTATCTCAAGCGCAGCCGATTTTAACAAAATTTGTTCTGGATGCTCATGGAAAAGGTTTAAGGCTTATCCTGATAATTACTGGCAAGGGAAGAAACACTGAGGACCACGATATAATACCTAAAAGGAAGGGTATTTTAAAAGCTAACGTCCCTAATTGGCTTGCTATGGAGCCCATATCAAGCAAGATTCTCCAGATTACAAATGCTCACGTTAAGCATGGTGGCGGTGGCGCTTTTTATGTATATTTAAGAAAAAAACGATGATTATAGCTAAGCAAATTAGAACACTAGACATAATAAGAGCAAATTTTTGGATGCGTTAATGGAACTGACAGAAAACAAAATTATAAAATCGCAAAAAAAAATCGTTTGGAGCGCTCTGATGTCATCAGAGGTACTTTCACAGTGCATTCCGGGGTGCCAACAAATGACAGGCAACCCACAAGATGGCTTTGAGGCGACAGTTGTTCAGAAAGTAGGCCCAGTTAAGGCAACCTTTAAGGGGAAGGTTACGCTTTCGGATATTCTATCAGAAGAAAGTCTAAAACTTAGCGGAGAGGGAAAAGGAGGTGCAGCAGGTTTTGCTAAAGGAGAAGCGACCGTTAATTTATCGGAAGATAACAACATCACCACCTTATCTTATTCAGTAAACGCAAAGGTTGGTGGAAAACTTGCTCAGTTAGGAAGTAGAATAATAGATGGTTTTGCCAAAAAAATGGCTGATCAATTTTTTGAAAACTTCAAAGCTACGGTTGAGGGGACCGCTCTACCTGAAAAAGAAAAGAAAGGTTGGTTTAAGAAATAAATCAAACCGTACAGGCGGCCCTAATAGATTTTAAGTTTTCCCCATATGGATCAGGGTTCAATACTGATCCATTTTTAAATACAGCAGATCCAGCAACAAGTATGTTTGCACCCGCCTTAGCAGAAAGAGGAGCGGTTTCAGTAGTTATACCTCCATCAACTTCCAAGTGGATTGGTCGATCTGCTATCATTTCTCTTAGGGTTTTTATCTTTGTTAGCTGTGAATGAATGAACTTCTGACCTCCAAAACCAGGGTTCACTGTCATAACACAAACTAAATCAATTTCATCCAGTAGGTATTCTATACTCTCTGCGGGAGTGGACGGGTTTAGTGCTATTCCTGCCTTACACCCAGAGGCTCTGATAGCTTGCATGGTTCTGTGTGAATGTTTTCCAGCTTCAATATGTGCAGTTATTATATCTGCGCCTGTTTTAGCAAATGTTGTGATATAATCATCAACATTCGAAATCATCAAATGTACGTCCATTATTGTTTTTATATGGGAACGAATAGCACTGCAAAGTGGTGGACCAAAAGTTATATTGGGTACAAAATGCCCATCCATTACGTCAACATGTATCCAGTCTGCACCTTGGCTTTCTACAGCTTCAATTTCTTGACCAAAATTTGCAAAATCTGCTGAAAGAATAGACGGTGCTATTTTTATTGAACGATCAAAGCCCATACTGCTATCCTCACTTTGTGTTAGATAAGCCATACAATTTAAAAATTTAAATCTCAACTATTAGTCATTTTCTGACTAAAGAGTTTCAGTTACGTAAAGTTAAAAAATCAAAAGGTCAAAGAAAGTGTCGGCAAACCCTATAAAAGAAATCAAAGATAGTCTTGCTAAAATAAGACCTTATATTGTTACAACACCAACGTTTAAGACATTATCTTTTGGTCAAATAATGGATTTAAAGTTGGAACAGTTACAGCACACTGGCAGTTTTAAATGTAGAGGAGCATTTAATTCACTTTTAGATAATGAGAAAGCAAAACAAGGAGTGGTTGCCGCTTCTGGCGGAAACCATGGTGCTGCCGTTGCTTATGTTGCCCAAAAACTTGGCATAAAATCACATATATTTGTTCCAGAACTATCTGGTAAAACAAAAATAGATTTAATTAAAAGAACTGGTTCTGATTTAACAATAGTACCTGGGGCATATGCAGACGCACTAGAAGCAGCAAACAGGCACCAAAAAGAAACAGGCGCCGTATCGGTTCACGCTTATGATTCAAAGGAAACGATTATTGGACAAGGGACACTTTTTTGTGAGTGGGAAAATCAAGGGCTGGAAGCAGATACTATTATTATAGCAGTTGGCGGTGGCGGGTTGATTTCTGGCGCTATTTCCTGGTTTCAAAAAAGAAAGAAAATAGTGGCAGTCGAACCTGAAAATTGCCCCACTCTAAACGTAGCATTGAAAAAGGGTAAGCCATCTAATGTCTCAGTATCTGGAGTTGCAGCAAGTGCACTGGGGGCAAAATCAATTGGAAATATTTGTTTTAATCTTTCAAAAGAAAATCAGATAGAGAGTTTGGTCATATCAGATGAAGAAATCAAAACAGCTCAGAGACTGCTGTGGGAAAACCATCGAATGTTTGTAGAGCCAGCAGGAGCTGCGGCATTAGCCGCAATTACATCTGGGAAGTATAAGCCAAAGACTGATGAAAAATTAGCTGTCTTAATTTGTGGGGCAAATCCAAATACAATACCAGAATTTTAATCTGGCATTGTATCATTCTGTTTCGCTGTTTATAGGGTCAGAAAATTTTGAGGAGCTAGAAGATGTCTAATGCTATATTAGAAAACGAAATAGAGGCGGCGTGGAGCGTAAGAGATACGATAAACCCTAGCACCAAAGGTAAAGTTCGTGACGCCATAGAAGAAACTTTGGAAGCTTTAGATAAGGGAAATCTTCGTGTAGCAGAAAAAACAAATGATAATGTTTGGCAAGTTAATCAATGGGCAAAAAAAGCGGTGCTTCTTGGCTTTAGGATTAAAGACATGGAGATTCAAAGTGGTGGCCCACAGTCCTCAGGATGGTGGGACAAAGTGGATAGTAAATTCAAAGGTTGGGGTGAGGAAGCTTGGAAAAAAGCCGGTTTCAGGGCTGTCCCTAATAGTGTTGTAAGAAAATCAGCATATATAGCACCAGGTGTGGTTTTAATGCCTTCCTTTGTAAATTTAGGCGCGTATGTTGATGAGGGAACAATGGTTGACACATGGGCCACAGTAGGAAGTTGTGCCCAAATAGGTAAAAATGTTCACCTTTCTGGGGGAGTTGGTATTGGGGGTGTTTTGGAACCAATGCAAGCAGGGCCTACTATCATAGAGGATAATTGTTTTATAGGGGCAAGATCGGAAGTTGTAGAGGGATGCATAGTCCGGGAGGGATCTGTCCTGGGAATGGGAGTTTATATAGGGCAATCTACTAAAATAGTAGACCGAGAAACTGGAGAGGTTATGTATGGAGAAGTTCCGCCATATTCTGTAGTTGTTTCTGGTTCTATGCCATCAAAAAATAATGTGAGTTTATATTGTGCTGTAATAGTAAAACGTGTTGATGAAAAAACTCGAAGTAAAACTGGTATAAATGAGCTATTAAGAGATTAGTAAAAGTTTTAACATTTTAGCGTCACAATAAATGACAAACAAAAAAAAGTCCGTTTATACTTTAATCGTTCAAGTAGGTCGTTCAAAAAACGATGGTCTTCCGGCTGGCTCAACAGGAGCTGGTTTATTATGTTACGCAAGTGGTATCGACGAACCAGAGGCTGTGAGAGAAACTGTTGCAATTCTCAAACAGGCAGATCTGGCACCACTAGATGTTACTGGCCACGGAGCGGTTGAAGATCGATTAAAAGGTGGAGAAGAAATTGGTGAGGATGAGTTAAATCTAATGGAAAGAGCAGAAAATGAAAACAGCGTTATTGTAGCTCAAATGACACCATTCTTTGAAAACTAAAAACAAATGTCGAAAGCAGCCTTAATAGATTTAGACGGCACTTTATCAGATTCTGGTTTAGCTATTATTAAATCTATAAATTACGCTTTGGAAAACTTAGGTTATGCAAAGCTGCAAGGCGATACTTCTTGGGTTGTTGGCCCGTCACTTTGGCCAACTTTTATTAAGCTTGGAATAAAAGAAAGTGAGCTAGAGCAAGCTATTTCATTATATAGAAAGTGTTATACTGAAGGCGCTATGTATGAAGGGTTCTTTTATCCTGGGATTCTAGAACAGCTTAATACTCTTAAAACGCAAGGCTATTTATTAGCGCTGGTTACATCTAAACCAATTTCTTATGCTGGAAAAATAACTAAGTTTTTTGGAGCATCAGATTATTTAGATTTTGAGTTTGGTTCTGAATTAGACGGAACGCGTTCTGACAAAACCGAATTAATAAATTATGCGTTAAAAGAAATTAATTTAGCTCCCAAAAATACTGTTATGGTTGGCGACCGTAGTTACGATATGATTGGTGCAAAAAACAATAAAGTGCTTGGTTTAGGTGTGCTTTATGGATACGGGAGTAAAAAAGAGCTTTTGAACTCAGGAGCAAGCCGTCTAATTGAAAAACCAGAGGACTTTGCAAACGATATTATGCAAGCTTTACCCTTGAGGAATGATTAAAATGAAAATTGATCCAGTATCACTAACTGCTGATCTTGTTCGTTGCCCGTCTGTTACACCTGAGGAAGGCGGCGCAATAGATTTATTAGAGCAATTACTCGAGAAAAATGGTTTTTCTTGTACCAGAATAGTAAGAGGGCAGGTGAGTAATCTATTCGCTAAATGGGGAACTGGGAAAAACGGAAGAATTTTTGGTTTCAATGGTCACACTGATGTCGTTCCTGTTGGCGATTTATCGTCTTGGACGGTTGATCCATTTGGTGCAGAAATAAAAGACGGCTATTTATATGGCCGAGGAGCAACCGATATGAAATCAGGCGTAGCGGCCTTTGTTGCTTCTGCAATTGATTTTGTAAACCAACAACCTCCAGACGGTTCTATTGTAATTACCGTCACAGGAGATGAAGAGGATGAAGCAATAGATGGAACAGTAGCTATTTTGGATTGGATGAAACAAAATGGTGAGAAGATAGACCATTGTTTGGTAGGCGAACCAACATCACCCTCACAAATGGGCGAGATGATGAAAATTGGACGCCGTGGATCAATGAATGTAAAAATAACAGCTACAGGAATTCAGGGCCATTCAGCCTATCCTGATAGATCCAATAATCCTATTGTGGCGATGGTAAAACTATTGGATAAACTTGCGTCGCATCAACTTGATGCTGGAACGGAACATTTTGATCCCTCCACTTTAGCAATAACCTCTGTTGACACAGGCAACAAGGCATCAAACGTTATACCTGCCGTTACCAAAGCAACAATAAATATAAGGTTTAACGATAGCCACTCGGGCTCTTCTCTTGTTTCTTGGCTAAAAGATGAAATAGAAAAAGTATCTGCCGAGTATGGGATTAAATTTAAAACTGATTTTAAAATATCTGGGGAAAGTTTTATTACACCACCTGGCGAATTATCTGATTTAATTTCTAAAGCAGTAAAACAAGAACTTGGTGTAACACCTAAGCTATCAACAACGGGCGGAACATCAGATGCAAGATTTATAAAAGATATGTGTCCGGTAACCGAATTTGGTTTGGTAGGAAAAACAATGCACGCTGTTGATGAAAAGGTTGAAACAAAGCAAATTAATCAGTTGAAAGAAATTTACACTCGGATTCTTGAGGCATATTTTGAGAAAACCTAGGGCTTGCTTGGTAATCATGGCAAAAGAGCCTTTACCTGGAAGGGTTAAGACGAGATTAGCTAGAGAGGTCGGTTCTACAGTAGCCACTTGGTGGTTTCGGCATCAGCTAAAAAAAACAATAAGAACTTTGAATGATCCTAGGTGGGACATAATCGTGTCTTTAAGCCCAGATATTTTTGTTAAAAGAAGAAACTTTTGGTCACCTGAAATTAATTGTATTCCACAAGGTAGAGGTAACTTGGGGCAGAAAATGCGAAACATATTCAAGCTTTTTGCCAATCGCCCTATTTGTATAATAGGTGGTGATATACCAGGTATTACAAGGCTGGAAATATCAGAAGCCTTTAAAAAGCTAGCATCAAGAAAATTTGTTATTGGCCCAGCTGAGGATGGTGGGTTTTGGTTAATTGGTCATCAGGGAAGAGCCCCAGCGAAGCTTTTTGATGGAGTTAGGTGGTCGTCTCCTTGGGCATACTTGGACACTATACAAACTTTTGAAGATCGATCATTCTCTTGTATTTCTAAATTACGAGACGTTGACTGCTTGTTGGATCTAGAAGCAGTAAAAGTGTAAAATCACAATTAGAAATAAGGTAATAAGCAGGTTTTGTTAATGAGCAAAATACCGTCAAAAAAACAAATTTTAGATTGGATAAAAGAGAACCCAAAAAAATCCAATAAGCGAGAAATTTCAAAGGCTTTTGGAATTAAAGGATCTAAGCGTATTGAGTTAAAACGAATATTGAAAGAGCTGGCCCTAGAGGGCAAAATAGAAAAAAATAAAAAGTCTTTCGAGGATCCGAACCAGCTTTCAGCTGTTTGTGTTTTACAAATGATGGCAAATACTAGTGATGGTGATCTTTTCGCAAGGCCCGTTGACTGGCAAGGAAGCCAGCCTGAACCAATTGTTTTGATGGTCCATCGTTCTTCTGACCCAGCCTTAGGATATGGAGATCGAGTGCTCGCTAAAACTTCAGTAGTTTATGGTGAGCAATACCAATATGAGGGACGAGTTATTAGACTTTTGAACAAACCCTCAAAAAACATATTAGGGATTTATAAAGAGCTTTCAGAAGGTGGTCGCATACAGCCAATAGAAAAATCAGGAAAAGAATGGCGAGTTAAGATTTCAGACAATCTTGGAGCAAAGGATGGTGAGCTTGTAGAAGCTGAGGAGCTTAAATCTCAGCGTAGGTCCGGCTTATATGCAGCAAAGATTATTAATATAGTTGGTGATCCATCAGGACCTCGGGCCGTATCATTGATAGCGATACATCAGCATGGCATTCCAAACCAATTTCCACAAGAGGTGCTACAAGAGCCTGAAAACATCAGTTTTTTAGAAACTGTACCTAGGGATGATTTAACTAAAATACCATTTGTTACAATAGACCCATCAGATGCTAGAGATCATGACGATGCTGTTTATGCTCATGCAGATGAAGATCCTAGTAATCAAGGAGGTCATGTTTTATGGGTGGCGATAGCTGACGTGGCCCATTTTGTGAAACCAGGAAGTGCTTTGGATAAAGAGGCCCAAAAGCGGGGAAACTCAACCTATTTTGCTGATAGGGTTGTGCCAATGTTACCAGACAGACTTTCAGGCGATTTGTGTAGTATCCATGAAGGCGTCGAGCGCCCTTGTTTAGCTGTTTGTATGACAATTGATAAATTCGGCAATAAGTTGAAACAAACATTTTACCGAGGAAATATTAAAAGTGTTGCATCGCTTAACTATGAAGAAGTGCAAAAAGCAATCGATGGAAAAGTAAACGAGAGCGTAAGGCCTTACCTCGATAAAGTTATAATGCCTCTTTATAATTCCTATACGTGTTTAAAAAAATCAAAAGAAACTCGCCAGCCACTTGATTTAGACTTACCTGAGCGAAAGGTGGAGTTGTTTAAAAACGGAAAAGTCAAAAAGATCGTTTTCAAAGAGCGTTTTGATTCACACAAGCTGATAGAAGAATTTATGATTTTAGCAAATGTTGCTGCAGCTGAGGAACTTTTTAAAGCCAAAAGCGAACTTCTATATAGAGTCCATGAAGAACCAACGCCTGAGAAATTGAAAGCCTTAAGGGAGGTTGCCCAGTCGGCTGGTTTTAATTTAGCAAAAGGCCAAGTTTTAAGAACAAGTCACCTGAACGATCTACTTGCAAAGTCAAAACAGGGCGAGCTCTCTGAGTTAATTAGCATGACTACGCTTCGTTCAATGTCTCAAGCTTATTATAGTAGGGAAAATTTTGGACATTTTGGTTTAGCATTAAAAAAATACACGCACTTTACTTCCCCAATCAGGCGTTATTCAGACTTAATAATTCACAGAGCTTTAATTAGCGCCTTGGGTTTTGGGTCTGATGGCTTGCACAAAATGGATGCTGAAAAACTTGAGGAAACAGCGCAACATATTTCAAATACTGAAAGAAGATCAATGGTTGCAGAAAGAGATACCATTGATCGTTATCTTGCAGCGTACTTATCAGAAAAAGTGGGAAATGAGTTCGAAGGAAAAGTAAGTGGCGTGGCAAAGTTTGGCTTTTTTGTTAGGCTGAATGATAGTGGGGCAGAGGGTATAGTACCTATTAGAACACTGGGAACAGATTATTATCATTACGATTTAAGAACTAATACTCTGAAGGGTTCTCAGTCCGGCCACATCATAAGCTTGGGGCAAAAAGCAATGGTAAGGTTGAAAGATGTTGATCCATTAGCTGGGGGTATCGCTTTTGAAGTTTTAACAATTGATGACAAGAAAATTCCCAATATACAAAGAAAGAGAACCTCAAAAACTATTCGTCGAAAGGTAAATAGAAACAAAACGGGTTCTGTTAAAAGAAAGAAGAAAGCAAAAAGGTCGTCAGGGTGAAATGAATTTCAATGAGTTTTTAGAAAAAGAGGCTCTTTTTTTTAAAGATAAAGTAATTTTTAATAAAGAGGTTCTCTTCCAAGATGAAAATCAAAGCCAACATCTATTAAGTCTACAAAGATATTTAGAAAAAACAGTTACCAAAACGCGCGTCGACGCTGGAAAAGAAAAACTTAAAATCTGGGAAAACCAATTAAAAAAAATACAAAAGGATTGGGGAGTACCTCCTGAAGTAATAATAGCAATATGGGGAATAGAAACTAATTTCGGCGAAATACTTGGCGGATATCGGGTTGTAGATTCTTTGGCCACACTTGCTTTTGGTGCAAGGGGAAAAAAAAGAAGAGCGTTTTTTAAGTCTGAACTTTTGGCTCTAGAAAAGATTAAAAATGAAAAAGGTATAGAAGTTGAAAGCCTGATGGGCAGTTGGGCCGGGGCTTTTGGGCATACCCAATTTATGCCAACCACTTATCTAAAGTTTTCTGCTCCCTTTGAAAGTAAAAAAGTTCCAAACATATGGAATAAAGAAAACCCTTTGGATGCGTTCTCTTCTGCAGCTTGCTATTTAAAAAATGTAGGCTGGGTGGAAGAAGGGTTTATCTTGAAAAAAGTAAATAAACCAAAAAATATAAATTATTTAAAAACAGGAATAAACTTAACACGAGAGAAAGGTTTTACCGCTCCCTTTGGGCATTCTGGTCCTCATTTCAAATTTGGCAAAAATGCATCTGCGATTTTTCATTATAATAGATCTGAGCTTTATGTTTTTAGTGTTTGGGTTTTTTCATCCGCTTTGGAGAACAAACCACAAAAAATTTTATGGCCAAAAAACCGTGAACAGATCAGTTCTTCAGAAACCTTGGTCATGCAAGAACGTTTAACACAATTGGGTTATGATACTTTCGGTGCAGATGGTAAATTTGGCAATAATACAAAGAAAGCCTTAATAGGTTTCCAGAAAACTATTGGTCACACGCCAGATGGGTTTCCAGATAAATTAATTTTTAAAAAATTACTTTCTCAGCCCTCGCCATAAGGAATCCAAACACTTTTTGTTTCTGTTGCGGCATCAAGAAACATCTCTCCTTCCGCCCTTTTGTCTAGCCAATCAATATTTTTCAGGCACCAAGTACGCTTAATATTGTTCGCGGATTCTAACTCAATAATCTTAGTTATATCTTCTTCGGAAAAAGACCAAACAGAGTCGACATCCATATGACTTGCGGCGTGTGAGGCTAGCTCTAGATGGCTTCCAGTTAATATATTTACAACACCAGGAGGAATGTCTGATGTCTCTAATATTTGATAAAAGTCTGTTGCAGTCATTGATGCAATAAAAGGTGAAATCGTAGTAATTCGGTTTCCCATCGCTATCGCTGGGGCGATACAAGAGATTAACGAAAGCAGAGGTTTGTTTGGTGGGCAAAAAGCTATTATATTTCCGATGGCTTCTCGCATTGTTAAGCCCACACCCCTTACTGGAACACCGCTAATTGTACCGTCAAATTTGTCGGCCCATGCCGCATATGTAAAAAGGCGCCTAATAGACAGCTCAACCTCTTTTGAGCCATCTTTATGGCCAGACATTTGGTTTATACGTTTTGCGAACTCTTCTCTTCTGGCGTGAAGGTTTTCTGCCATAAAATAAATTATCTGAGCTCGCAAATGTCCTGAGGAAGTAGACCAATTATAGGCCTTATTCATTGCTTCAACAGCATTTCGAATATCTTTTCTATTAGCAGCTGAGACATGTCCGACAAAGTTTTTTGATGCATCAAAAACTTTCTGTGAGTAACCGCCATCGGGCCTTGTCTGTTTTCCACCAATATAAAGTTTAGCAGTTCTGTCCAAACCCAGAGTTTCTTCAAGAGAATAGCTCTGTGGGCTTTTGTTTTTTTGTAAGGTAAAATTTATGGAATGCTTTAAATAGCTTTTTAATCCATTCCATCCGCCTTCACGGCCAAAGCCGCTTTCTTTAACTCCACCAAAGCCAATTGCGGCATCAAACATGTTGGTTCCGTTTACCCAGATGACCCCAGCTTTTATTTTTGGCGCTAAGCCTAAAGCTAAATTAATATTCTCGCTCCATATACTTGCTGCCAACCCATAGGTGGTATCGTTTGCCAAGTCAGAGGCTTCTTTCGGTGTCCTAAAGGTTGTACTTACTAAAACAGGTCCAAAAATTTCTTCTTGCATTAATTTATCAGAGGGGGAAAGGCCTGTAATTAGAGTTGGCCGATAGAAAAGACCCTCTTTTGGCAAATCACATTCAGCGTGATAAACACTACCTTCTGTTTGAGATACTAGCTTTCTAATTTTTGATAATTGAGACTTATCAATAATTGCACCCATATCTATAGATTTGTCGAGAGGGTGCCCAACTCGCAGTTTGTTCATTCTTTTTCGGATTTTCTTGTGAAACTTTTCCTCTATGCTTTCATGAACTAAAAGCCTGGATCCAGCGCAACAGACTTGACCTTGGTTGAACCATATAGCATCCACCAAGCCCTCTACAGCACTATCTAAATCAGCATCGTCAAAAACAATAAATGGTGATTTTCCACCCAACTCCAGAGTTAAAAGTTTTCCAGTACCTGCAGTTCTTTTTCTTATTATTCGGCCAACTTCAGTAGATCCTGTAAATGCAATTTTTTTAATGTCAGGGTGATCAACAAGCATTTCCCCAACACTACCATCGCCAGTAATAATATTTACAACACCGTTTGGTACCCCAGCCTCGATACAAATTTCAGCAAATAATAACGCAGTCAAAGATGTGTATTCAGCTGGTTTTAAAACAACTGTATTACCTGCTGCTAAAGCGGGTGCGATTTTCCATGCCAACATTAATAGTGGAAAGTTCCAAGGGATTATCTGACCACATACCCCAATTGGCTCCATATCGCGGATCTTGGTTTTATATATTTGGGCAAGGCCAGCATGATAGTAAAAATGACGCTGGGCTAAGGGTATATCAATATCGCGGGATTCTCTTATCGGTTTGCCATTATCAATTGTTTCAAGCACAGAAAAAAGCCGAGAGTTTTTTTGTAAAAGCCGAGCAATGGAGTAAAGCACTTTAGCTCTCTCGTGTGGATTAGTTTCAGACCAACTTTTGAATGCATTTTTTGCCATTTTAACGGCGTTATTTACATCTGTATTGGAGGCTTGGCTTAAATGGGCTATAGTTTTTCCATTAGATGGATTTATTGATTTAAACTGGTTTTTAGGTCTGGTAAAGACGCCGCCGACAAAGTGGCCAAAACAAGAATTGTGCTTAAGTAACCAGTTTTTTACTTCGTCAGGGCTTTCGGGAGCTAACCCGTAGTCCATATCATCTAAAATTTTTTTAATAGACATTTTTATCCCATTGCATGTCGATACGAGGCGGAATATGCGCCAGTTATGTGATGTTCCAACTGTCTTTCAATATCCCCTAAAAGACTTGAGGCGCCAAATCGGAATAACTTAGGATTAAGCCATTGATCACCTAGTTCTTCTTTAATTAGGCTGAGGTATGTAAGAGCGTCTTTGGCTTTAGATATTCCTCCAGCTGGTTTATACCCAATTTTATATCCTGTTTTCTCATGATATTCACGAATGGCTCTCACCATCACTAAAGATACTGGCAGTGTGGCGTTTATAGGTTCTTTGCCAGTTGAGGTCTTTATAAAGTCTGCTCCAGCCATCATACATACTGCAGATGCGCGAGCTACATTACGCAAAGTTCCAAGCTCTCCAGTTGCTAAGATAGTTTTTATATGAGCAGAACCGCAGGCCTTTCTAAAATCTTTAACTTCTTCGTATAAAGCTTTCCAGTTCTGCGTAAGGACGTGACGACGAGATATTACTATATCAATTTCACGTGCGCCCGCCGAAACGCTGTATTCGATCTCTGCAATGCGAAGAGGTAGTGGTGACAGCCCGGCAGGAAAACCTGTTGATACTGCAGCAACAGGAATCCCTGTGCCTTTAAGCTTTGATAATGCTGCCTCAATCATGTCATGATAAACACATACAGCCCCAACTGTTATGTTGTCTAAATCAAGATCTTCTAAGAGTTTACTAGAAATTGGGTTTTTTGCTTTTGCGCATAGACGCTTAACTCTTCCAGCGGTATCGTCACCACTTAAAGTTGTGAGATCTATACATTTAATGGCCTGGAGCAACCAAGCGGCTTGGTGCTGTTTTTTAACAGACCTTCTAGAAGCTATAGAGGAGGCACGTCTTTCAATTGCTGAAGTATTAGCCTGTATAGAAGAAATCCAGTCCAAATCTAAGTCAATGCCTTTATTGCGCGCACTAATCGTTTGGGCCAAAAGGGTTAGTTTCTGTTCGGGCTTTGTGGCCATGGATTACTTTCGAGAATTAGATTTCAACAATTGCACGGCTTATATTTGATGGCAAGACTGTGTAATTGATTAACGAAACATATTAAGCTTGGAGTGTTCTTTTGCTGGGTTAACTGGCATAATCGCTACCTTCATAATCTAAAACTTTCTTTAATTCCTCCAGATGGCGGTCGTCTTGGTCAGAATAGTTTTCAATTTCAGAGGCTGTTTTCTCTGCGATATCATCAGGTATAACTCTTAACGGCTGCCCTGTTTGCAGGGCATTAATATAGGTTTTGGCTGCTCGCTCAAAATAATAAAGTCGATTGAAGGTATCGGCGACAGAGTTTCCAATGATCATAACTCCGTGGTTTCCCATTATCAGAACTTTTTTTTGTGGATCTTTTAGCAATTTAGAGCATCTTTCACCTTCTTCTTCAAAAGCTAAACCGCCATAATTCTCGTCAATCACATATCTGTTATAAAATATAGCGCAATTCTGGTCTATTGGCGGTAATGAGCTGTCTTTTAAGCAGGCTATAACAGTTGCATAGGTAGAATGAACGTGCATTGCGCATCGGGCATGAAGACAGTTTCTATGAATTGAACCATGCAAACCCCATGCCGTGGGGTCGGGTGCGCCCGGTAAATTAAGAGTATCAGGGTCATTAGCGTCCACAACAATTAGCTCTGACGCTTTAATGCGTGAAAAATGAACCTGATTGGGGTTCATTAAAAACTTTGATCCATCGTTATTTATTGAAAATGAAAAATGGTTAGCTACCCCCTCATGCAAATCGAGCCGTGCCGCCCATCTGAAGGCTGCAGCAAGATCTACACGTTCTTTCCAGTAACTAATATTTTGTATTTTATCTTTGGCTAGTGACATAATTTTCCTAAGTTCAAATAAAATTAAAGAGCAAAGCTTATTCACAGATACTAATCTTCAACTAATAAAAATAACTAGGAAAAAATTAAATTAGCTAAAATTTAGTATACTTGTGCTATTATTAGTTGGGTTTGGCTCTTCCAATAGTTGATTTCGTGAATCACTTTCAATCATTAACCCTGGGGATAGGGATGAAAAAACAAAAAACAATAACCCTTAAAAAAACAAAGGCAGAAATATTCTGGGACCCTACTAAAGCTGTTAAAAGGTTAATAGCTGATTATGAAAAAAGCATACATTTTCTAAGAGAGAACTTTGATAAATTTCTACAGAACGGATATAAAGGTGAAAGGTATAGAGCTTACTATCCTGAGATTTTTATAGAGGTAAAAAGTTTTGCTCCAACTGATAGCAGGCTCAGTTTTGGACACGTTACAGAGCCCGGTATTTATTCTGCGACAGTTACACAACCAGAATTATTTGAAAATTATTTAATTCAGCAGATATCACTATTAATTGAAAATCATAATGTTCCAATCACGATAGGGGTTTCAAAAACACCAATACCGTTGCACTTCGCAATGAAGGGCAAGTTGGTCGCCAGTCCCAACAATGAAATAGACGAATTTCCACTTAGGGATGTTTTTGACGTACCTGATTTATCAACGACAAATGACAGCATAGTCAATGGAACAGCATCACCTTCCAAAGAAGAACCGAGTTCATTGTGTCTCTTTACTGCTCAAAGAGTTGATTACTCTTTGGCAAGACTAGACCACTACACAGCAACTGACCCAAAACATTTTCAAAATTTTGTTCTTTTTACAAACTATCAGTTTTATGTTGATGAGTTTGAACGTTTTGCTCGGAAGGCATTAAGTAATTCAGAAAGTGGCTACGAAAGTTTTGTGGGTCCAGAAAACTTTGAAATATTCTCTGCGAAATCTGAAATTCCCGAACCAAACAAACTTCCCCAAATGCCGTCCTACCATCTTAAAAAATCAGACGGTAATGGAATAACTCTCGTGAATATTGGTGTTGGTCCAAGTAATGCTAAGACCGCAACTGATCATATAGCTGTTTTGAGACCTCAAGCTTGGCTAATGCTGGGGCACTGTGCTGGGTTACGAAACAGCCAGCGACTCGGCGATTTTGTTCTCGCGCACGCATATTTAAGGGAAGATAAGGTTCTTGATGAAGATTTGCCATCATGGGTACCAGTGCCCGCATTGGCAGAAGTGCAAATTGCTCTAGAGCAAGCAGTCGCAGACGTCACACAGCTCAAGGGTTATGATTTAAAGCAGATAATGCGAACTGGCACGGTAGCCACAGTAGATAACAGAAATTGGGAGTTACGTGAACAGACCGGCCCCGTTCATAGGTTAAGTCAATCTCGTGCGATAGCCTTAGACATGGAAAGCGCAACGGTAGCAGCAAATGGATACCGATTTAGAATACCGTACGGAACTCTTTTGTGTGTTTCTGATAAACCGTTGCATGGAGAACTAAAACTTCCTGGAATGGCTTCAGAGTTTTATAAAACCCAAGTTTCGCAACATTTAAGCATAGGTGTTCGTACAATGGAAATATTACAAGAAATGCCTTTGGGGCGGCTCCAAAGTCGAAAATTGAGGAGTTTTAACGAGACGGCCTTCCTTTAAATGACAAAAAAAGGCGAAAAAAGCTACTTTTATGTACTTTTTGACCACTATTGGTTGTGTCCGGACACAATATACAGTTAAAATAGAATTACGAGGTCCAAAACTTTGGGCAGTGTAAGGAGAAGTATAATGTCTAAACCAATGACAAAAACACAACTGGTTGCGGCTCTGGCCGATGAAATGGGCTCAGATAAAAAGTCTGCAGCTGCAGCTTTGGATGCGGTGTGTAATATAATTACTCGCGAAGTTTCTGGAGGCGGCGCTGTTGCCCTTCCTGGAGTTGGGAAAATCCAATGCCGTGCGCGTCCAGAAAGAATGGTTCGCAACCCCGCTACTGGAGAGCAGTTCATGAAAGCTGCAGATAAAGTAGTGAAAATGACTATAGCTAAAGCATTAAAAGATAGCGTAAATAGCTGAGCTTAAAATCTTTGGTAAAAAGGGGTCGCTTTTAGCGGCCCTTTTGTATTTTAGCCTGTACTAATAGTACGGGGTAGGACCGAAAGAAAACTTATGAATGTTCGCGCACTTTTATTAGGCTTAATTTTTGTGATCATTTGGTCATCCGCATTTACTTCTGCTCGGATAATTGTCTTATATTCTTCACCTTTAGCGGCTCTATCAATTAGATTTTTCATTTCAGGCCTAATAGGTGTTCTTATAGCTCTAGCTTTGGGACAGTCTTTTAAGCTCACAAAATCTCAATGGCGCGCAACTTTTGTTTTTGGTTTATGCCAGAATACTCTTTATCTGGGTTTAAACTTTGTTGCGATGCAATCCATTGAAGCTTCGCTTGCTGCGATAATTGCATCAACTATGCCGCTTATGGTGGCATTTGCTGGCTGGTTATTTGTATCGGAGCGTCTTTCGCCTTCAGGGGTTCTTGGTCTAGTGCTTGGGTTTTCCGGTGTAACGATAATTATGTGGGCCAGACTAAACCATGGTGTCGATATTTTTGGTCTAGTGCTTTGTGTCATTGGAGCACTAGCGCTTACCGTAGCTACACTTACACTTAAAGATGCTAGTTCTGGGGGAAATATAATGATGATAGTGGGACTTCAAATGCTCGTTGGTTCTGCGGTATTGGCTGTATTTTGTCTGTTATTTGAGAACATTCACTTTTCTTTAAATAGTTCTTTTGTTTTGGCATTTGCGTATACTACTATTTTTCCCGGGCTGGTTGCTACAGTAGTGTGGTTTAAACTTGTCAATCATATTGGTGCAGTGAGGGCAGCAACCTATCATTTTTTAAACCCATTCTTTGGGGTCGTAATTGCATGGCTGTTTTTAAGGGAAACCATTAGTTACATGGACGCCTTGGGCGTGGTTGTTATTACGGTAGGTATATACATGGTTCAAACCTCTAAACGGAAGACTTAGCTGGCAATCTCAAGTACTAGGGAATAATTTTATTGAAGGTTTCGCTTGGTCGCATAATTTTTTGAACTTTGACTGGGTCTGGATGGTAATAACCTCCAAGATCTACCTCGGTTCCTTGTAGAACCATTAACTCTTTAATGATCTTCTCTTCGTTTTCTTCAAGAGATTTTGCTATCTGCTCAAAATAGTTTGAAATTTCTAAATCTTGTTTTTGCTTGGCAAGCGCTTTTGCCCAATAAAGTGCAAAGTAAAAGTGACTAGTCCGATTGTCGTCTTCTCCAGCTTTCCTAGAGGGCGATTTGTTTTCATTAAGAACTTCTTGTGTAGCAATTTCTACGGTTGCACCTAGGATCGCAGCTTTTGGATTATTGTTGGTTTTAGCAAAAAAGTTTAGGCTTTCACCTAAAGCGCAAAATTCACCCAGACTATCCCATCGTAAATGGTTTTCTTCCTTTAATTGTTGGACATGCTTTGGTGCTGACCCACCAGCGCCAGTTTCAAATAATCCACCACCACTTAGTAATTTTACAACAGAAAGCATTTTAGCAGACGTACCTAGCTCCAATATGGGAAATAAATCAGTTAAATAGTCTCTTAAAACATTACCTGTAATGGCAATACTGTCTTGGCCTAGCCTTATAGTTTCCAATGTAAGGCGAGTAGCTTCTCGTGGCGCCATAATTGAAAATTTTTCAGCTAAATTTTCGCGTTCTAATGCAAATTTTACGCATTCTATAAGCTCAGCATCGTGTGGCCTATTTTTGTCCAGCCAAAAAATAGCTTTTGAGCCAGTTTCTTTTTGTCTTGTGATAGCAAGATTAATCCAGTCGATAATTGGTGCTTTTTTTGCGGTTGACGATCTCCAAATGTCACCAGCTTTTACCTTGTGCTGATGGAGTACATCGCCATTTTCGAGAACATAACGAACCACCCCATTCTTCTCGATTTCAAACGTAGTCGGGTGCGAACCATATTCTTCCGCTTTTTGAGCCATTAGCCCGACGTTAGCAACTGCGCCAGAGGACGTAGGATCAAGAGCTCCTGTCTCCTTAAAATATTTGATTGTTTCATCATAGATTGGAGCATAGGAGTTATCTGGAATAACACATTTTGTGTCTGAAGGTTTTCCATCTGGCCCCCACCCTTTACCTCCAGCTCTGATAAGTGCGGGCATTGAAGCATCTATAATAACGTCTGATGGAACGTGAAGGTTTGTTATACCCCGGTCACTATCCACCATATACATTTTAGGCCCATTATTCATTTCAACCTTAAAATCTTCGATCATCTCTGGTGCAACAGTAATTTTATCCAAAATATCACCGAGACCTAAGTTTGGATTTGCCCCTAGTTTTTCAAGAGCAGCATTGTGTTTTTGAAATGATTTTTCGAAAAATGATGAGACAGCATGTCCAAATATAATTGGATCAGAAACCTTCATCATAGTTGCCTTAAGGTGGACAGAAAAAAGAAGATTTTGACTTTTTGCCTCAGAAATTTGTTTTTTCAAGAACAGCCGTAATGCTTCTGAGTCCATGAAGGTTGCATCCACAACGGTGCCTTCTTCCAGATAAATATTATCTTTCAATAGATTTGTTGTTCCGTCATCAGCAATAAATTCTATTTTTGCATTTCCTATCTGGCTTGAGGTGATAGTTGCGGATCTTTCATTTGAATAAAAATCATTTCCTGTCATTGATGAGACATGGGTTTTGCTATCACTGGACCAAGAGCCCATAGAGTGAGGGTTTGCCATTGCATAGTTTTTAACTGCTTTTGCTGCCCGCCTGTCTGAATTACCCTCACGCAAAACAGGATTTACAGCAGATCCCTTTATAGCATCATAGCGAGCTTGAATTTCTCTTTCGTCATCTGTTTTTGGTGCTTCCGGGTAGTTTGGTAGATTATAACCCTGATTTTGTAATTCGCTTATGGCTGATAAAAGTTGTGGGATAGAAGCTGATATGTTCGGTAGTTTTATTACGTTGGCAGTTTTAGTTTTAACTATCTTTCCAAGATTAGCTAAGTCATCAGATTGCTGCTGTTTTTCTGTGAGGTATTCTGGAAAAGCAGAAATTATTCTGCCTGCAAGGGATATATCTTTTGTTCCAACATTGATCCCAGCAGCTTTGGAGAAAAACCGGATTACAGGTAGTAAGGAAGCACTAGCCAGCTCTGGAGCTTCGTCTACAATTGTATACAATATATCTTGGTTAGTTATTTCTGCCATTTTTTTATTTCCAAATTAGCTGTGGGTAAGGTTGGGCGCCTTGTAAAAGAGTTGATTCAAAAAGGCCAACTTAAATTAAATTCGTCTTATAATATTGAAATTTACATTTCAATTGCTTTGATAGATTTTCCCGCAACATATCCCAGGCTTATGGCTGTCAATAAACCATTGCCGGAAAGGTAACCCGCAACGTCTGGTCCAGAGACGCCACACGCAGCGCCACCACACGCATAAAGCCCCTGAATAACTGAACCATTTTTTTGAATGACCCGCGCTTGACCGTCTATTAAAAGACCTCCTTGCGTATGAAATAAGGCCCCGGTCACCTTGACCGCATAGTAGGGTGGATGCAGACGGTTTTTAGAGTTAAATTTACGTCCAAATGTGTCTACTGTGTTTTGTTCGGCAAGAGCATCAATTTCTAGCATAGTTTCACATAATGAGCCTATGCTTATATTAAGCTTACTTGCCAAATCTTCTATAGTTTGTGCTGAGATAATAGCATTGGCTTTCTCTGCTTTACGAAAATCTTCAAATTTTCGACCAAGTGAACATAGCCTTTCATCAAAAATATTAAAAGCTATCTTCTCCGGTTGCGAAAGAACGTTAACTGCTTGCTCAGAGTAGCCCTTGTGCTCATTTGAAAACCTTTTGCCGTTGGTATTTACTTGAATACCGCCTTCCATCATCAGTGCCCAGGTAACTAATATACCATGTGGATGCGCCACGGACCCATGTCCCTGATAACCTGATAGATGATGGATTTTGGCATCAAGCTGTCGACCCCAAATAACAGCTTCACCTTGGTTGCCGGTATGCCCAAAATAAATAGCATTTTGCATTTCAGGAATATTTTCCGCTATTAATGCAGAATTTCCGCCATACCCGTTACAAGCCAAGATAATTGTTTTTGACGATATTGCTTCAGTTGAACCGTCCGGCCTCTCTCCAATTGCACCCAAAATTCTTCCATTATTTGATTTGACCAAATTTACTATTTTGAGATTGCAACTGACGTAAATATCGAGTTCTGTAACAGCTCTTTCCAAATAATTAATCAATGCTTCGCCAGTAACTTCTGGGACAGCATGCATTCGAAAATTAGTGTGATTTGGATAAAGAAAGTCATCTAAAACATGAAATGGAATTCCATGCTCTACTTCCAGCCAATCGAGGGCAAGAGTTATATTTTCAACGCAAAGATTAACATGATTAGGGTCAGCAGAGTTACAATTTTTTTCCATTATGTCTGCAAAGAAAGTTTTTTTTGAGTCGCTTATATCTTGTCTTTTTTGAGCATTTGTTTCTGCAGCTGGGATTAATCCCGATGATAAAGCTGTAGATCCGGAAAGTCGGTTTTCGCGCTCAGCTACTAAAACTGCAGCACCACTCTCCGAAGCTGCCAAAGCGGCAGTTAGGCCAGCAGCCCCACCGCCAATGATTAAGCAATCAATTTCTGTGTCTCCAGAAAAATTGTCATTTATTAGCACGTCAGTCAAAATTAATTTCCGTTTATTAGAGAAATAGCATCAGCTATTTTCATTACCTCTCCTACTGTTTTAAGTGATTGGATTGCTAAATTATGAGTATCTTTTGAAAATGCTGCACATCCGTCTTCCAAGGTTATAGTATGAAAGTCCCTGACGTGTGCATCGCGAACCGTTGATGCCACGCCACCATTTGTTACAATGCCACATACGAATAACGTTTTAATACCAGCTTTTGATAGTGAATATTCCATCCGCGTTTGGTAAAACGCCGAATATGCAATTTTCTCTACAGTTATGTCTGCAGGCTGTAGGTTGTCTACAAGTGAGTTTCCCCATGAAGCTGGCGAAAAGTCACCTTTTCCCAAGAAAGGTCTCAGTTTCTTAAGGTGGTTTGATATGAATGGCTCACCGCCTTTGCCCGGTACAAGCGTAAATTGTGTTGAAACAACCCATCCTCCTGCCAGTCTAATGGCTTTTAAAAGGGGCAAAATACGAGATGGCAAAGCGGCAATTTCCGAGCTGGTTTGTCCTGCTCTCCCATAGGCACCTTTTGGGTCTAGAAAATCATTTTGCAAATCAACAATTAAAACGGCTGCCGTTTTTGGATCAAATGACATTTCAAAACACCTCCTCGCTCAAGATTATATTACCGTAGCTATCTACTTTTGCATTCATTTTGGGTTCAATAAAAATTGTTGCATCAGGTTGTGTAAGCAATGCAGGACCAGCAATTATGGAACCACCAGGCAAAAGTAAGCGATCGAAAATTTTAGCCTCATGCCAGGCTCCGCTCGAATAAATTTTCTGTTTTGAAATCACACAATCGCTGGTTTCTTTTGCCCGTTCGCCTTTAGAAAAAACAGATAGATCTATGTCTGGCCGCACTCCAATCATGGATAACCTTAGATTTAGAACTCTAATACTTATTCCTTCAAGTGGCCTACTATAGGCGCGCGCGTAGCTTTCTAAAAAGGCTTTTTCTATATTCCGCGTTGTTAATTTTTTTAAGTCGTCGGAAACAGATACTGAAACTGAATGTGTTTGTCCCAAATACAACATATCCAATTCAATAATTCGCTCTTTTTTAATAAGAGGTGCTTTAGATCGATCAATAACCTTCTTTGACTCTATTGTGATTTCTTCAATAGTTTTTGCCAGATTTTTACAATCCAAGTCTTCTAGAGAGATGTTCAATGTTCTTACTTCATCGTGACGCAGATCGGACATAATGCATCCAAGAGCCGAATTTACTCCAGGATAACGCGGCACTATAGAAGCGGATAGGCCAATATCTTTCATGAGAGCGCCAGCATGCAAAGCCCCTCCACCTCCAAAAGGCATTAAGGCAAATTTCTTAGGATCATATCCACGCTCTATTGAGATTAATCTGATAGCACCACTCATTTTTGCATTCGCAACTTTGATTATTGCTTCTGCTGCGTCATGAATAGACAGGTTCAGTTTTTTTGCGATATGATTATCGACGGCCCGAATTGCTGCATCGTAGTCCAGTGATTTTTGCTTTCCGCCAATTGGATTACTTGCATCAATCCTTCCCAATACTAAATTGGCATCGGTAACAGTAGGTCGATCGTTTCCAAATCCATAGCATGCTGGACCAGGATCTGAGCCCGCAGATTCGGGGCCAATTTCAAGAAGTCCTGTTGAGTCTATATGAGCTATAGATCCGCCGCCTGCTCCTATAGTGGTCATTTCGATCATAGGTGTTCTTATGGTCATTCCAAAGTCAATATTGGCCTGTGATGTAAGCATATTTTGATTGTTAGCTATCAAGGAAATATCAAAAGATGTTCCGCCCATATCGCCCGTTATGATATTTTCAAAACCTGCAGCTTTAGCAATCTGACGCGCGGCAACAACACCTGCTGCTGGTCCAGAAAGAGCCGTTCTAATGGGAAAAGATTTTGCTGTTTCAACAGACATCACTCCACCATTAGATTGCACGATTAAAATTTCAGACTTCTTTCTTTCTTCAGAAACTCTCGTTTCTAGCCGCTCAAGATAATTAGCCACAGGTGGTTGCAAATATGCGTTTAGGGTTGCAGTAGAGCAACGCTCAAACTCTCTAATTTCGGGTAAGATTTCAGTTGCTACACTGACATGCTTACTGGGCCAAACCGATCGAAGAACTTTTGCTGCTCGTCTTTCATTCTCTGGGTTAGCATAACCATTGATGAAAAATAAACATACAGCAGAACATCCATTTTCAAGTAAAGTTTTTGCGCAATTTTCAACTTCCTTTTCATCAATTGGACTTCTAATAGTTCCATCTGCTAAAGTTCTCTCAGTAACCTCTAATCTATTTTTTCGTTCAACAACTGGGGTAAATGTTCCCCAAAGCCCCCAAGTCTTGGGGCGATCGCGGCGACGCATTTCCAAAACGTCACGAAAGCCTCTAGTTGTGATAATTCCAGTTTTGGCACCCTTTCTCTCTAGAAGGGCGTTGGTCGCCACTGTAGTCCCATGAATAATAGTAGAAACTAATGATAAATCATTTGTAGTTTTAAGTATGCCTTCTAAGAAACCTTTAGATTGGTCTTCTTTTGTAGAAGGAGTTTTGGCAACAGACACATGCCCTGATTTTTCTTCAAAGGCTAATATATCGGTAAATGTTCCCCCGACATCTACCCCAATGACGATTTTCTCAGTCATCTTTTGTCTCCGTTACGTAGCCTTGCTCTAGATCGTAATTTAATTTTTCCAAAGACCTTTCAGAACTCTTTCCAAATCCACCACCTCCGGGAGTCTCAAGCCTTACACGCTGACCCCTTTTTAAGCTAATACCAGTTATTTTTGATTTTAGAGGAGGAGATAATTGTTTTTCTGGAGGGTCATTCGCTTCATAACCGTAATAAAATTGGTTTAATGCTCCTTCTTCGCCCTCTATAACTCCTTTTGGAGCAAATTTTCCGCGTTCTCCAAACAGAAAAGCGTTAGCTTCTTCCTCTAGCAACTCTATTTCGTAAATTGCGCCCAACCCACCCCTGTGTTTTCCTTTCCCACCTGAGTTAGGCCTGAGACCCCACTTGGTAAATTGAATTGGATAAGCTGCTTCAAGAATTTCAAGTGGCGGTATGGTTGCAGTAGAAATTGGAGCATTACCGTGATTTAAGCCGTCACCTTCGGGGTGCCCACCATGACCACCGCCAAAGAAGGAAAACATGACCCACCTACTTCCATTTTTACGATAACCAGAAAGGGATAAAGCATTGATTGTTCCATATGCACACCCATTAACCCTATCGCTTGCTGAATTTTGAAAAGCCTGAAAGATCACGTCTATCAGGCGCAAAATTGTTTCAGTGTAACCACCAACTGGTTTTGGTGCACGAACGTTCAGAAAGCTGTCTTCAGGTATGATAAATTCAACAGGTTTTAATACTCCGGCATTTGCGGGAACATCAGTGAATATATGTTTTAAAGCTACATAAGTTGCGGCAATTGTTGTTGATTTAGAAATATTGACTGGTCCAGCGCACGCATTGCTTGACCTGCTAAAGTCAATAGTCATTTTATCGTCTTTTATGGTTAGGTCAATCGCAAGAGTAAGAGGATCGTCTGTAACACCGTCATTATCAAGATAGTCTTCGACTGAAATTGTTTGGTTTGGCAAAGCGCCTATGTGTTGCCGCATCATTTTCTCGGCTCTTTCACGAAGTTCTTTTAATGCACTTGTGATTTTTTCCTCTGTATATTCATCTAAAAGCGAATGTAATCTCTCCTCGCCTAAATCAAGAGCATTTATTTGACCGTTTAAATCTCCATATAGCGAGTTAGGTAGGCGAGAATTTGCAGACAGAATGTTAACTATATCTTGATTAAGTTTTCCTTCTGTAAATAATTTGACAGGTGGAATTAACATTCCTTCTTGGAAACTTTCAGTTGCCTCAGGGTTATAGTTCCCAGGCACGTTTCCACCAACATCGTGCCAGTGACCCACAGAGGCTATATAACAAAAAACTGCACCGTTTCTGAATATAGGTTTAACCAAGCGAAAATCAGAAAGGTGGGTACCTCCGTCGTAGGGATCATTAAATATATAGACATCACCCTCTTTAAGGCCATCTCCCGAGGAGACCTTATCGATTACAGCCTGAACAGCAAAAGCCATTACCCCGACAAAAATGGGCAAACCTGACTTTCCCTGGATTAAAGTTTCGCCTGTATGGGCATCATAAATACCGTGGCTGGCATCATGTGCCTCGGCAATTATAGGGTTGAAGGCAGAACGAAATAGAGTTGCATCCATTTCATCAGCAATTTGTTCTAGTCTGCCCTTAAGAATAGCTAGTGTGACAGCATCCATATTAAAGCCCAAAAGCTATTAAAGGTTTCATTCGTATTTTTTCCCTATACTTAAAAGTTCTGGAGTTCCTATAACTGCGTTAAGGCTATCAAAATCATGCATCCGTTCAGAAAACTCTGCGTTGCTGCCGTTTTTTAATAATCCTGCATAATACTCTTGCAATTGAAAAGTGGCCGCTCTTACTGCGCCCCCAGGAAATATAACGATATTAAAACCTAGACTTTTTAAATCTTCGGCAGTTTTTACAGGTGTTTTACCACCTTCGACCATATTTGCTAAAAGAGGGGTATTTAGGTGGAATGATTTTCGGATTATTTTCAATTCATCAACTGAACGGGGCGCTTCTATGAAAAGGATATCTGCTCCTGCTTCCTCGTAGGTGTGCGCTCTATCAATTGCCTCTTGAAGGCCCTCAACAGCTCGAGCATCTGTTCTTGCGATAATTAATGTATCACTTGTCTTTCTAGCATCCACAGCAGCTTTTACTTTACCAACCATTTCATCCGTTTTTATCAAGACTTTTCCGTCGAGATGCCCGCAGCGCTTTGGAAACGATTGGTCTTCTATTTGGATGGCTGCGGCACCGGCCCGTTCAAAATTACGGATTGTCCTCTGTACATTTAGGGCATTACCAAATCCTGTATCTGCATCAACGATAATGGGAATTTTTATTCTATCAGTTACCGCAGCAAGAGTATCATGAACTTCGGAAACTGAAACAAGTCCTACATCCGATCTTCCAAACCTAGTATATGCTATACTAGCCCCAGAAAGGTAAACGGCTTGGGCTCCGGATTGTTCCGCTATAAGCCCAGAAAGAGCATCATATATACCAGGGGCTAAAAGCGTTTCTGTTTTAATAATAGATTTGAGCATAATAAGGCCTTACTTTTCATCAAAACGTTTTTCAAGATGAGGAACCAAACCGCCGTCATTTATGAGTTCCTGCAAGAAGGCTGGTAAAGGGTCTAAATTTATTTGGATACCTGAACCCTCTAGAAAAAGGATGCTATTTTCAAAATCAAAGACTACGGATGAGCCGTCAACAAATTCTTTGGGTAATTGGCTATCTTTTGGCAACAAAAAAGCAGGCAAACCTAGATTAATTGCATTGCGATAAAAAATACCTGCAAAACTTTTAGCAATAATACAGGATATACCAAGAAATTTTAAAACTTCCGCTGCCTGTTCTCTAGAAGACCCTACCCCCATATTGTCACCAGCTAATAATACATCACCTTTTTTTACTTTGGAGGCAAATTCTGGACGTACAGCTTCTAGGCAATGTTGTGATAGTTCGGCCAATGGCGACTTCATATAAAAACCTGGCGCCAAAACGTCGGTGTTTATAGTTTCCTCAAAAAGCCAAAGTCTACTCATCTAGTTTACCATTAGCTTTCTAGGATCTGTCATTTTTCCTACAACCGCAGAGGCTGCAACTGTATAAGGTGAAGCCAGATAAAGCTCCGAAGTTGGAGCTCCCATTCGGCCTTGGAAATTTCTTGCCGTTGAGGAGAGACATACCTGTCCTTCTGCTAGCCTGTCCTTTCCGTACCCTGCACAAATGCCACAAGAATTTGGCAGAAATTCTGCACCAGCGTCTTGCAAAATTTTAAGTATTCCATCTTCTAAAGCTTGCTTTTCATCCTTTGCACTAGCGGGCGCTACTTTAAGAGAGATACCTGAAGCAATTTTTCGTCCTTTTAAAACTGACGCAGCAGCTGCCAAATCTACATATTTAGCTCCAGTACAGGCACCAATGTAAGCAACATCAAAAACTGTATTCGCAAACTCATCTGCATTTTCAGAGTTTTCAGGTGAGTGCGGTGCAGCAATTTGGGGTGATAGCGTTGATGCATCAAACTCATTAACTTTAGCACCAGAAGTGGGCTCATCTAAACGAAAACTCTTCCAGTTTTCAGGAACTAATCCACCAGAGCTCTTTATGTAGTCAATAGTTTTATCGTCTGGAGCTATTAATCCAGTTTGCGCACCGAGTTCTGCAGCCATATTTGATAAAGTCATACGATCCTGGACTGAGAGATCATAAATAGCTTCTCCAATATATTGAATAGCCTGGTATTGTCCGCCACCCATCCCAATTTTGCGACAAGTTGCGAGCATCATATCTTTGGCAGTTACAAGATTGTTAAGTTTTCCTTTCCATTTTATAAAAATGGTTTTTGGGACTTTTAACCAAATTTCTCCAGTTGCTAAAACGCCAGCCATCTCAGTGGCTCCAATACCAAACATATAAGCACCGAATGCGCCTCCTGTTGGAGAGTGACTATCGCCCCCTACGCAAAACATTCCTGGTTTGAGATGCCCTTTTTCCGGAACAACCACGTGACAAATACCCTGCTGGTCATAAAAATTTTGTATATCTTGATTGCGAACCCATTTTTTTGTGAGTTCGTGAATTGCCCGTGTTTCTTCACTTTCAATCGGTACATAGTGATCTGTTACCACTACAACCCTCTCAGCGTCCCAAACTTTTCGATTAAGTTTTTCTAAAATAGGTTTAACTCGTCGCGGTCCACCAGAGTCATGGATCATAGCTAAATCGACTTTACAAACGACAAGCTCACCCGGCTCTACTTCGGATTTATTACAGGCATTAGCAATTATTTTTTGGGCAAGTGTAGTCATTGGGTAAACCTAGCACAAAAACATCCAATGGAAATATCTTTCCATTATATGAAAGGTGGTACAAAACTAAGAAAACATTTTGTGCGCATAAGCGGAGATTAAAAATGCCAATGATCGAATGTACTTTAATTAAGGGTTACAAAGAAAAAACTCGTAAATTACTTGCAGAACGCGTGACAGATGCGGCCTCTTCAACTATTGGAGCCCATCCCGATCAGGTGATAGTAACTATAAAAGAAGTGCTTGCCGCTAATTACATGCGTGGCCGTGTAAACAGAAAGCCTGCAGCAGCTCCTACTGAGCCAGAGGTTATTGTTAGAGAGTATTTAAGTGCCATGGAAAAAAGAGATCTAGAGAAAGCTAAGCAGTATCTAGCTAATGATTTCACTATGGTCTTTCCTGGAGGAGTAAGTTTCAAAAAAATTGAAGATTTAATTTCTTGGTCTAGCAAAAGATACAGGCATGTAAAAAAATCATTTGAAAATTTTGACACTTCTTTTAAAGGGCTGAACGCCACGGTCTTTTGTAATGGCTATTTGGAGGGCACATGGTTAAGTGGAGAAAACTTTTCCCAAATTCGCTTTATTGATCGCTTTAGTGTTTCGGATATGAAAATCACGTCACAAAGTGTTTGGAACGATATGGGCGAAAGCCTTCGCTAAAGGTTTTTTGGAACTTTTAGAACTGTTAGCTGTACATAAAAACAAAAAGAAAATAGGATATAATACATCTAAATTATTTATAAATTAGAGAAGTTTGGTAGCAAATTTCTCCAACAAAAATTTTAATTTTTGGAGGTCCGATGGACGGCAGCATTAGTGAGCCTGTTAAGACAAAAAGATCTAGGCCGGTTTTGGTTGCAGAAGAAATCAAAGAATGGGTTGTTAAAAAAGATCTGAAGAGTGGCGATAAGCTTCCAAATGAAAGTGAAATGATAGATCTTTTTGGTGTGTCAAAGGGCACAGTTAGAGAGGCACTGAGAATTCTAGAGGCACAAGGTCTTATTTTTACAAAAACAGGACCTGGCGGAGGTAGTATAGTTGCTAAGGTTTCTGTTGAAAGAACTCGGGCTCTGCTGGCCAATTATTTTTATTTTCAGGACCTGTCTATAGCCGATATTTATCAAATGAGAAAAGTTTTAGAGCCCGAGCTAGCTGCTAGTTTAGCCGGAAAGCTTAACGTCGAACAGCTAGCTCAGTTAAAACAATTAGTCGACAAATATCCACAACCCTCAAAGTCTGCAGAAGAGGAGCGAGATCAGCACATCGCATCTTTAGCTTTTCATCAGAAATTATCTGAATTTGGTGAAAATAAGCTGCTAGGTTTTATCATTGGTTTTATGGCGCAAATCCTTACTGATTTGACGCTATATAAGCGGTTATACGAACCACCTAACGTTAAGCTTTGGCAAGAAGGTAGAAACCACCAGCTGCAACTTTTGAAAGTTTTGCAGGATGGAAATTCGGAAAAAGCCCGCAAAGTAATGCAGTCGCATATGCTCAAAGCCGAAGCTCTAATGCATAAACAGGAAGCTGAAATAGTTCGCCGTTTTATTGCAGAGTAAGAACTTTGTGCCCCAATAAATTAATTGATAATTTTTTTATTATGAGCCCGTATTTTTGTGCGGTGAGTTATTTCTATTTCTGTCATTAAGAACAGGTACTTCTTCTAACCAAGACGAATATGGCGGTCTCTGGGATTTTTTCCATAATTCTTCTAGGGCTATAATAGGGTTATCATGATGGTCTATTCTAAGGTCTAAAGGTGGTTTTTGGGGATCAAGAATTATCATTGCTGCTGATTGTATGCCTCTTTTATCACCACCTGCTCCTTGACCTGCTTTCAATATTGCTAACATTTTTTCAGCTTCAGAGTTGTAAGTTTTATCAATGCACGCGCTCATTGCATCCAATACAGATGCGCTTGAAAGCATATTTCCCGCTATGACAAAGTTTTTTCCAACTAAATGTCCTGAAAAAGGAATGCTATCTTCGCCAGTGTAAGCAAAAGGTGTTCCCGTTTTATCAATTACTGATAATTGCCGCTTATTTCGACCCAAATCTTCTGCAGTTAAATTTGCAATTGTTTCTTTTGAAGACTTGTTATTGAACATTTCCCGTAAAGCACCGTCTCGCCAGAATGTACTGGGCGAGGTTCCTTGTGAAGCAGCTAATCCTGATTCGATGTCTCCTCTTAAGACCCAACCGCCCACGCATAGGCTGCCAGTTGTTGCTGCACCAGCATATATGCCTGTTTTATGGTCAAAAGTTAGAACCGAGAAAGTCATATTGATACCTTACAACAATTTTCTTGATTTTATCATGATAATTTGTCTCAATGCAATTTATAATGATAAATTTTTATAATGATAATTTTCGTGGGAAAGGATAACTAATGGCACTGCTTAAGTTTTCTCGTAGAGCAATTATTGCTGCTGGAGCAGCAATAGCTTTTGCGACATCTGCGATACCAGTGACCGCACAAACACCCGATGATGTACTTGTCGTGGGTCAAATTGCTGAACCAAAATCTATGGATCCAGCAACTGTTACAGCGGTTAATGATTTTCGCATATTAATGAATATCTATGATGGTTTAGTTCGCTACAAAGATGGTACACTGGAAGTCGAGCCATCTCTCGCAACTTCATGGAATATAAGTGACGATGGAACGGTATATACTTTTAAACTACGTAACGGAGTGAAGTTTCATGACGGGTCTGCTTTAAACGCGGATGCCGTCAAATTTAATTTTGATAGAATGCTAGATGATGGCCACCCCTATCATGATACTGGACCTTTTCCATTATCATTCTTCTTCTCAGCCATTACTGATGTTTCAGTGATTGATGATATGACAGTTAAGTTTACCTTAAATGCTCCTTACGCTCCATTTTTATCTAATCTAGCTTATCCAACAGGTTTGATAGTTTCACCAACTGCTGTGAAAAAACATGGAAAAGATTTTGGTCGAAATCCATCAGGAACTGGGGCATTTAAGTTTGGTGATTGGAGATCTAATGAGGCAGTTGTTGTAGAAGCCAATGCCGACCACTGGGAAGGTGCGCCAAATCTAAATGCAGTAGTTTTTCGCCCCATAACAGATGCGAATACTAGAACTGCGGAAATGTTAGCAGGTGGAATAGATTTAATGGTAGAAGTTCCTCCGCTAGCACTAAGCCAGTTTCAAGGTGACGGCTATACTGTTCATGAGCAAGCTGGTCCCCATGTTTGGTTTTTAATTCTAAATGCGAAAGAAGGTCCATTTGCAGACGTGAGGGTCAGGCAGGCTGCTAATTATGCTATAAACAAAGAAGCAATTGTTAATGACGTGCTTGAGGGCACTGCTGCAGTTGCCGCTGGTCCTACGCCACCAGCTTTTGCTTGGGCATATAATGAAAGTCTAGAACCATATCCCTATGATCCAGACAAGGCCCGTGAACTTTTAGCCGCAGCTGGTGCTGATGGCGCAGAGTTGACTTTCTATGTAACGGAAGGTGGTTCGGGAATGCTTGATCCAGTTGCAATGGGAACGGCCATACAAGCTGATCTTCAAGCTGTTGGTTTAAAAGTAAAAATAGAAACTTACGAATGGAATGCTTTTCTCGGTGTCGTTAATCCTGGCCTTGAGGGTAAAGCCGATATGGCTGAGATGGCATGGATGACGAACGATCCTGACACATTGCCGTTTCTTGCCCTTCGGACGGAAGCTTGGCCAGATAAGGGTGGGTTTAACTCAGGTTATTATTCTAATCCTAAAGTCGATGAACTTTTAGAGGCTGCGCGTGCTTCAACTGATCAAAACGAACGTGCTCGTCTTTACCAAGAAATGCAGACAATAGTTCAGGAAGATGCACCTTGGGTTTTTGTTGCAAATTGGAAGCAGAACGCTGTCACATCTGATAAAGTTGGCAGCTTTTCATTGCAACCATCATTCTTTTTGTTGCTAGATGGTGTAACAAAGAATTAAAGATTATGCCGTAGCCTAGAGTAATCTTTGGCTACGGCGTTTCTAAATAAGGCTGGAAATGATAGCTTATATCATAAAACGACTTTTATCAGCTATACCTGTATTACTTGGAATTTCCGTAATTGTTTTCATTATAATGGCTTTGATACCCGGTGACCCTGCCACAGCAATTCTTGGGTCATTTGCCACGCCAGAAAATGTCGAAAAATTAAACAGAGATCTTGGCTTAGATAAACCGATGATCCAGCGCTATTTTATTTGGCTTGGAAATATGTTGCAGGGCGATTTTGGCCGGAGTTTTTCTTTAAATAAAGATGTTCTTGATGAAATCTCTGAAAGATTTGGAGCAACGCTTGTTTTGGCTGGAGTTTCTTTTGTTCTTTGTTCAATCTTAGGTGTGGTTGCAGGAGCATTATCTGCATCTCGACAATTTGGTATAACTGACAAATTGATAACATTGTCAGTTTTGATCGGAATTTCTATCCCATCATTTTTTCTGGGCATGATGATGATATTGTTCTTTTCAGTTCAATTGAGGTGGTTTCCAGTTTCGGGGATGTGGCCAATATATGGGGCGAGAGATCTCTCCGCACTTCTAAGCCATTTATTCTTGCCAGCTGTAGCACTATCAGTAGTAGCAACGGGCGTGATTGCCCGACTTTCTCGGTCAGCTATGTTAGAAGTTTTGAGGCAGGACTTTATTAGAACAGCCCGAGCGAAAGGTTTAAGTGAGGCAAGGGTAATATGGAGGCATGCTCTGAAGGCTGCTATGGTAAGCGTTATTCCCGTACTCGGTGTGCAGGCTGGGTTTGTTCTTTCAGGAGCGGTTTATATAGAGATGGTTTTTCAATGGCCAGGTGTCGGAAGGATGCTCGTAGAAGCCATATTGAAGAGAGATATTTTGTTGGTGCAAGGTGGTGTTGTTTTCGTTGCAGCCTGCTACGTCATGTTTAATATAGTAGTAGATATAATTCAAAGCCTGCTAGACCCTCGGATAAAAACATGACTCGTTTCATGGCTTTATTTGCTCGCAGTCAGCTTGCATTTATTGGGCTAATTATTCTTTCCTTGATTTTGATTTTAGCAATTTTAACCCCTTGGTTACCCCTAAATGATCCAAATGTAATAGACACTTCAAACAGATTTAAACGACCATTCTCGGAAGATAGTATTCTGGGGACAGATCACCTTGGCCGTGATTTGTTGAGCCGCTTACTTTGGGGAACACGATTATCAATAGCCGTTGGTCTCTGTGCTGCAATTATAGCTGCTTTTATTGGCTCAGCAATTGGAGTTATAGCTGGGTTTTATGGTGGTCACACTGATAATATTATCATGCGTGGCGTGGATATGTTGATGGCTTTTCCATACATCCTTTTGGCTTTGGCTATTGTTGCGGCCTTGGGTCCTGGACTAATGAATGCTCTAATTGCAGTTGCCATCGTGAACATCCCCTTTTTTGCAAGAAATATTCGTGGAGTTACGCTTGGTATAGTTCATCGAGAGTTTGTAGACGCAGCACGTTTATCAGGGATGAGTAATGCAAAAATAATAATAAACGAAATACTACCGAATGTTTTCCCAGTTATCGTCGTTGCAATGTCCACAACAGTTGGTTGGATGATACTCGAAACAGCAGGACTGAGCTTTTTGGGCCTCGGCTCTCAGCCTCCACAGGCTGATCTTGGGTCGATGTTGGGTGAAGCTCGGGCGGCGATTATTACGAGCCCTTACACTTCGGTTGTTCCTGGCGTTATGATTTTAATAATAGTGATGGCAATCAATCTTGTTGGAGATGGTATTAGAGATGTACTAGATCCAAGGCTGAAATCAGGGGCTTTGTCTACGCCACGCTCAACAACAGAAGTAGCAAAAAATAAATCAGATGCTGGCTTAAAAACCCAAACCTTACTTTCCATTAATGGATTAAAAACTGAATTTCGCATAGGTAATAGAATTTTGAAAGCAGTTAATGACGTCAGTTTGACAGTAGATAAAGGCCAATGTGTTGGCATTATTGGGGAAAGTGGTTCTGGAAAGTCTGTTACAGCATTGAGTATTATGCGGTTGGTGTCATCACCGCCAGGCATAATTACTGATGGCAGTATAGATTTTAAAGGTGATGATCTTTTAAAGCTTTCATCTGAAGATCTTAGGGATTTTCGTGGCAAAAAAGTTTCTTATGTTTTTCAGGACCCGCTTTCTACACTTCATCCACTATATACAGTTGGTCAGCAATTATCTGAAGCGATCCAATCTCATAATCATGTTGGTAAATTAGAAAAACACAAAAAAGCTCTAGAATTACTACAAGCGGTTCGTATCTCAAATCCAGAAAAAAGACTAAATAGCTATCCGCATGAACTGTCCGGCGGCATGAGGCAGCGGATAGGTATTGCAATGGCTTTGGCAAATGATCCAGACATTATAATTGCTGATGAGCCAACGACTGCATTAGATGTTACTGTTCAAGCTCAAATTTTAAAACTTTTTCAAGACCTTCGCCGTGAAAAAGGTTTAGCATTAGTTTTTATAACACATGATTTTGGAGTAATTTCACAGATATGCGACAAGGTTGCAGTCATGTATGCTGGTAAGGTAGTCGAAACTGGCCCGGCAGCAGAAATACTTAAATCCCCAGCCCACCCTTATACTGCACGGCTCAAAAGTTGTGTTCCTGAGTTAGGGCAAGGTAAAAGGAACTTAATAGCAATTCCAGGGTTTCCACCGATGATTGATAATATGCCGTCTGGATGCGCATTTGCTTCAAGATGTGGAAAAGCAGAACAAAATTGTCAGTCGGCTATGGTCGATATTAAAAAGATTGGGCAGGAACGAGCTGTCAGGTGCCTTTTTCCCGAAGAAATAAAGGCGGGTTGAAATATGAATGTATCATTTCAATTCGATAAGCTTAGTAAAAAGTTTCCTGCTCGAAAAGGAGCGTTGAGTCTATCAAAATTTGAAGTATCAGCGGTTAAAACTGTTTCTTTGAAAATAAAGCAAGGGGAGACTTTTGGTCTCGTTGGTGAGTCGGGTTGTGGAAAATCGACATTAGCTAAAATGCTTGTTGGATTAATGAAGCCCACCTCTGGCAAGATAGAAATTGATGGAGAAATTTTTGATAAACCAGAGCCAAAGATTTTTGGAAAAAAAATTCAATATGTATTTCAGGATCCCATAAGCAGTCTAAACCCTAGAAAAACTATTCGGCAGATTATGGAAGCGCCACTCAAAAACCTTCATGGAATGAAGCGTCCAGATAGGGACAGTAGAATTAAAGAATTATTTGAAGCCGTAAATTTAAGATTAGATTTTTTAGATAGACATCCTCATGAATTTTCTGGAGGTCAGGCTCAGCGAATAGGGATCGCAAGGGCTTTGGCTGCTGAGCCAAAAATTTTAGTATTAGATGAGCCTGTATCTGCGCTTGATGTTTCCATCCAGGCTCAAGTTTTAAATTTACTAGAAGAGCTTAAAGAAAAATTTGGCCTTACATATTTTTTTATTAGTCATGACCTTTCAGTTGTAGAAGCGGTAAGCGATAGAGTAGCTGTGATGTATTTTGGATCTATCGTTGAAGTTGGAACAGCAGAAGAGATTTTTTCAAAGCCTAAACATCCTTACACTAAGCTTTTGGCAGACAGTGCTCCAATTATTGGAAAACCTCTGACTTTAAATGAAAACAGTGGATATGAGTTGCCTGATATTATGAACCCACCTAAAGGTTGTGCTTTCAGAGATAGATGCAATTTTTCAAAGAAGCTTTGCTCTCAGAAAACACCTATCTTTAAAAAAGTTAAAAATGGGTCAGCTGTTTCTTGCCATTATCCTATAAATTGATATCGGCCTATTTTGTAAACAGTTAAAATTCTCTAGTTAAATAAGATTACTTTACAGTGAAAGCTGTTCCAGCCGCAGTCTAGCTATTTTATGCACTTCCCCAATAGCAGTGGAAAATTCTTTCTTACTATCGTTATCAAGCCGGTCATTAAATGAAGTTAATATCTCAGACCGTGTGAGACCTTTTACAGCTATTATAAAAGGGTGGCCAAATTTTTTTGTGTATTCAAAGTTTAATTTACTAAATTCATCAAATTCTTCTTTTGAACATTGATCAAGTCCAGCGCTGGCTTGTTCAGCGGTAGAATCTTTTGTTAAATTGCCTGAAATAGCGAGCTTGCCTGCTAGTTCTGGATGAGCCTGAAGAAGGTTGAGTTTCATCTCTTCACTTGATGTGTCTACAATTCTCTTCATTCGTTCTGCTAAAAAACCAACATCATTATCTTGAGATGTAATTCCTTGTGAAAATAAGATTTCGGCAACCCAAGGAGAGTGTTCGTAAATACTCCCTAATAAATCTATAATTTCAGCTTGATTTAATTTTTCTAAAACCATTTTGTTATCTGTTACGAATTTAATTTGGAAAACGATAGTACAAAATGTACACTAGTTTTGAATAATTTGTTTTGCAAAATAAATTACAAGGAATTGAAACAGGAGTTCGCTATGGGCCGCCTTACAACCCATGTTTTAGACACTGCTCGCGGTACGCCAGCAGCCAATTTGGCGATAGATCTTTACAAAATTACTGGGAGCACTGAGCAGAAGTTAAAATCAGTTTCAACCAACAGTGATGGTAGGTGTGACAAACCTCTTTTAGAGGGAGATTCATTTAATCCCGGTAAATATAAGCTTATTTTTCATGCAGCTCCATATTTGGCAGAAAAGGGTGATGTTTTGCCGAAAACACCATTTCTAGATCAGGTAGTTATTGCTTTCGGAATTGATGACGCTGAACAGCATTATCATGTCCCATTATTGCTCTCAGCATATGGATACTCTACCTATCGTGGGAGTTAATGATGGTGACGTGAGAAATTATCTTACTTTTATTTTAAATGGGAAAACCCAGAGAGTCGATAATATCGCTGGTGATATGACTCTATTGAAATGGTTAAGAAACCAAAAAAGCTTAGTCGGATCTAAAGAGGGTTGTGCTGAAGGTGACTGCGGAGCGTGTACGGTTGCAATAGTTAAAACCGATGATTCTGGAAATTTAACTTGGCGGTCCGTAAATGCATGTATTGTTTTTATGGGTATGCTTGAAGGTTGTGCGGTCATTACTGTTGAGGGCTTAAATGGGCCTGACAGTGAACTGCATCCCTGTCAAAAAGCGCTGATAGACTTTCACGGATCTCAATGTGGGTTTTGTACGCCCGGTTTTGTTATGTCACTATTTACAGCTTGGTCAAACAAACACGGTTTGATGGCAGAAGATATAGACGATACTTTGGCGGGGAATTTATGTAGGTGCACAGGCTACAGGCCAATCGTCGAAGCCGGGCTTTCGCTGAAAAATGCAAAGCAACCTCAGTGGGAATTGGATCGCAATGAAATTCTTAAAAAAGAACTTTTAAAAATAAAGAGCTCAGAGCCAGTTGAAATTACAGACGGGAAAAATTCATTTTCTGTACCTACTAATTACAAACATTTTTCAACAGCTTACGCAGATCAACCTTCCTCTACCATTGTGTCGGGTGCTACAGACATTGGTCTTTGGGTGACAAAGCAAAATCGGAACTTATCAAACATGATTTGGACTGGTCGAGTTAAAGAATTCAGCAAAATCGACCAGCAAGAGGATTTTATAATTATTCGACCCGCAGTAACCCATCAGGAAGCCATGGAAAAGTTAGGGAGTAAATGGCCAACAATTAACGCTTTATGGAAGCGTTTTGGATCAGTGCAGGTGCGAAATTCTGGGACGGTGTGTGGGAACCT
>CACDPP010000004.1 GCA_902554705.1 Paracoccaceae bacterium | reverse complement strand
TCAACTCTAGTTATTAATTAAATCGTGGGATAATTTACTATGCTCGTGAACCAGCTTCTCCATAGAAATGGTATTTAGTTGCCCTTCCCTAACGACTATTTTTCCATTGATTATAGTATAATTAGCTTTGCTTGGACCACAAAAGACAAGTGAGGCAACAGGATCCCAGTCGCTACCTGAAAAATCAACGTTATCTCTCTTAAAAGCTGTAATATCGGCAGCATAACCTGGCACAAGCATGCCGATATCATCTCTATTTAGAACGGATGCACCACCTGTTGTGGCAACCCTCAAAGCCTCTCTTGCAGTCATGGCACAGGCTTTGGAATTTACTCTTTGCAAAAGCATAGTTTGACGCGCTTCATTTAACATATTTCCACTATCGTTAGATGCTGAGCCATCAACGCCCAGCCCAACCTTTACTCCGGTATCCAGCATTTGCCTGACTGGTGCTATACCACTGGCAAGTCTCATATTAGAGCAAGGGCAATGAGCAATGCCTGTCCCTGTCTTTGCAAACAAATTAATTTCTTCTGAATTTAATTGGACGCAGTGTGCATGCCAAACGTCATCTCCCGTCCACCCCACAGCTTCAATATATTCACCTGGCCGCATTCCAAACTGCTGTAGACCATATTCAATATCTTCGGCATTTTCGGCAAGATGAGTGTGCAAACCCACTCCATAAGAACGTGCCATCGCTGCGCTTTCTCGCATCAAATCTATACTCACTGAGAAAGGAGAGCAGGGCGCTAAAGCAACTCGCTGCATAGCATAACGACTGCTATCATTATACGTTTCAATAAGTCTCTGACTTTCAGATAGGATAAAAGACTCTTTTTCTGTCAGACTATCAGGTGGCAGTCCGCCTTGCGACTCTCCTATACTCATTGATCCTCTTGTTCCATGGAACCTGACGCCAATGTCTGATGCTGCAGATAAAGAGTCATCTAATTTAGCACCATTGGGATAAATATACAGATGGTCAGAAGATGTTGTGCATCCACTCAAAGCAAGTTCAGCCAGGCCTAAAGCGGTTGACCAGTAAACATGCTCTGGCCCGATATTACTCCAAATAGGATACAGTGTTTTCAGCCAGCCAAAAAGTTCTGAGTTTTGTGCTGCAGGCACCGCGCGTGTTAAGTTTTGAAACAGATGATGATGGGTGTTGACCATTCCTGGAATTACAACATGTCCCTTCATGTCAATGATTGTATCTGCTATTAGGGGCAGAGAGCTACTTTCTCCAACCGCTTCGATAATACCATTACGCGCAAAAAGCCCACCACCTTTAATTTCGCTTTCAATACTGCGTTCATTTTCCCCTGGCTCTGACATTGTACATAAAACATCAGCATTTTTTAAAAGTAGTGTTTGGTCCGGCATTCAAAACGTCCCTATTTTCTGTTTTTTAAAGCCAGATTTTAAAAATTCGTAGCTTTCACTTTAGATTTAAAGCTCATGAGTGGATTAAGTTTAATTTATTATGCTATTTATTAGATCATCCAATGGTATTTTTTCTAGCTTTATAGATTTTGAGTATACATTAAGTGCTTTTTTTTGTGACCAAATTCTTGTCGTAAGACTGATAAATTTTTGTTTTAATTCTTCTTCGGAATATGGATCCTGCCAATCGCCTCTGTTAGTTGTGACCTGTGCTTTAAAAGTGGATCCATTCTCCATTAGAACATGGACATCAGCTGGTCTTAGGTCAGGAGTTTTTTCTGTCATATTGGTATCCTCAACTATAGTGACTTTTTGACAGAGGTTTTGAATATTTTTGTTAGTCCGCATAATCTCTGTGAAACTCAAAACCCCAGAATCTAGATTTACCAAAGTCGTTGATATTGCAAACGGGATAGAGAATTTACAGGCTAGGACGTTACGTGGGTTTTGATCGCTAAGTTCTGCAGCAAGATTATAACTTTGGACTTCAATTTTTTTGATTTGATTTATGTTTTTAACTTCATTGTTTTGCTCAATAATTTTCCATAAGGCATCTAAGGCGGCGTGATTATAGCGGCAGCAAGCATGAAGTTTGAAATAATTTCTACTAACTTCAAACCTTTTCCCAAGTAATTCAACTGCACTTTTATCATCAAATTTATTAGAAGCGACACCATGAAAGATCGATTTGATACCATCATTTTCACCAGTGAAACCAGCTTTCAGCAACATCAGGCCGACGTGTGCCATTTTATTTGAAATCCCAGTATATGAATTTCTAACGGTTGCGCCTTCCAACATAGTTTTCCTGCTGGTTGCTAATGTAAGGCTGGAAACTATATTGAGATATTCTCTGGCTTCGTGAGCATTCATTTTATTCAATACTGCCAGACTTGCCGCAGCTCCTAAGCCACCCCAAGTTCCATGCGGGTGCATTTTTGGATTAAGGTTGGAAGCTAAACCTATTCTGGCCCCAACATCGTATCCAATTATAAAAGCTCTTAAAAATTCTTCTCCTGAAAACCCTTTGTTTCTTGCTGCTGCCAAAAGTGCTGGAAAAACATGCATGCCAGGATGGCCTTTTGCAAATTGGTGCCCCTCATCCATTTCTAAAACAGTTCCGGCCGTACCAAATAGGAAGCTTATGGATTCATCAGTAACTTTTTTAGCCTTATCTAGAATCTCAAAAAGGTTTTCGCTCTCAGATTCGGCAAGCATGCGAATTTCGGGTTCTGCCATACCCCCAACTATTGCACCCAGGCAATCTGCGACAATTAGCTTTGCTGAGTGTAGTGTTGCATCGGGGATTTCAATATCTGCTGATTTTCCAATGAAATTAGCAAATTTTGTAACAGTGCTCTCCATTTTTGTCCCTTATAGAGTTTGTTTAAATTCAAGCTGTAAACAATAAAGCTTGCTTAACCTTTACATTATATCCTTTACTTTAATTAAAGACGAAACAGTTCTTAAAAAAAATATAAAATTGAAGGGAGAAAAATATGAATAAATCAATTTTAAAAAAGAATACCTCACGGCGTAATTTTTTGGGAGGGACCGCCGCTACTGTTGCCTTAACAGCTGGTGTTGGAACGCCATGGATTGCTCAAGCAGCAAGCAATGTAAAAATAGGTCTAATTCATCCAGCGACTGGTTGGGCTGCATATCCAGCTGCTCAGCTTCGGTATGGAGCCCAAATGGCCATAGCTGATATAAATGCAGCTGGTGGGATAAAGTCTATGGGTGGAGCCCAGTTAGAAGCACTTTTAGGGGACTCGCAGACAAAACCTGAAATTGGTGCTGCAGAAGTTGAAAAAATGAATGAAGCTGGCGTTCATGCAATTCAAGGTTGCTATCAATCTGCCGTTGGCCTTGCCGCTTCAGCCGCTGCTGCTAAGTACAACATTCCTTTTTCAGTAGATGTTGGGGTTTCTGATAAGCTTGTTCAGCGTGGACTTCCAAATGTTTTCCGGATGGCTGATGGCTATGGCCGAATAGCTCGCGATGCGGCTACTAACTTGGGTGAGATAAATCGCCTAGCGGGTAATCCGGCTAAAACAGTTATCATCGTTCATGAGGAATCAGAATTTGGATCTGGTACAGCCAAACTGATGACTGCAGCTTTGAAAGACCACAATATTGAGGTCATTGACACTATTAAGCACGCAAACCCGACACGTAACTTTGACAACGTGGCTCTAAGAATAAAATCTGCTAAGCCCGATATTGTCATGCCAATCAACTATCCTGGTGAGTATGTATTACTAGCTAAAACGTTGCGCCAGCAGCGAGTTGATTTCATGGCGAGTTATTCAGTATTGGGTGGAGGCTTCAACTTTAAATTTGTTGATGATCTGCCTCAGATTGCTGAAAATATGATTGATGTGAACCACTGGTACAATCCAAGCTCTGCTTCAGGGCAAGCAATGAGAGCCAGAACAGAAGCTGATGGTAATTATTTCACTTTTGAAGTCTATTGCGCATATATGTCAGTCATGTTCTTAGCTGATGGTTTTGAGCGTGCGGGTTCAACAGATAAAGAAGCTGTAAATGCTGCTCTTGCTGCCTCAACAATTGATGTTGATTTTATGCCTTACGGAAAAACTGAGATGGTAAATGGTCAAAATATGGGATCAAGAGCTGTTGCTATTCAGGCACAAAAAGGTGACGTGCAAATCATAGCTCCTTCTGATTATGCGTCAGCTAAAGCAGTTTTTCCTCGTACCTAATATGTTTATAAAAACAGGCAGTCCAAAGGCTGCCTGTTTCTTCTATTAACAGGCAAATTTTCTATGATTTCAGCCTCTCTTTCTATGCTCCCTGCTGCTATTATAAATGGACTTATGTATGGGGCCATTTATGCGCTGGTAGCTCTAGGTCTTACCCTAATCTATGGTGTTTTACACATCATAAACTTTGCACATGGCGCTATGCTAATGCTGGCTTTGTACGCAGCATTTTTCTTATTTCACTTATTTAATATCGATCCATATTTCTCGATACTTATAGTTACGCCGTGCGCGGGTATCTTTGGTTACATGATTTATAGGTATGGAATAGGGCCTCTCGCAAAAGGCAAAGACCAAAACATACTTCTCATTACTTTAGGTTTATCAATTATTATAGAGAACGGGGCCCTATTTTTCTTTAGTGGTGATCAGCAAACTGTAAATCTATCGTATGGGTTTGAAGCTTTTGATTTGGGTTTTATGTACCTTTCATATCCAAAAGTTATTTCATTTTTCGCTGCCTTACTGATGTGTGCTATTCTTTGGGCCGCTATGAGCCTCACTGATATGGGGCGTGCTATTCGAGCTGTTGCAAAAGAGAGACAAGGCGCAAGACTCGTCGGTATCAATGTTGAGCGTATTTTTGCTGTGACTTTTGGAATTGGTATAGCTTGTTTAGGTGCTGCTGGTTGTATGATGCTGCCTATATTTTATGTAGACCCTTACACGGGTAACATTTTCGTTTTGGTCGCTTTTACCATTGTTGTTCTTGGAGGTATGGGCAGTGTGGTGGGAGCCCTTGTCGGTGGTTTTATAATAGGAATTACCGAATCTGTTGGGGGGCTTTTATTAGGAGAAAGCCTTGGCCAAATAGGGATATCATTAATCTTTATACTTATACTGATATTTAAACCAACTGGTTTGTTCGGGAGTAAGGTATAATGACCAACTTTCGCAGTCATCTATATTTTTTACTATTGGGAGCAATAGCTCTAATTATTTTACCTTATTTTATAAGCAGCAGGTTTTATATTGATGTGCTGACTTTGATTTTTTTTACCGCTTATTTAGGGCAGTCGTGGAATATTTTGGGTGGCTATGCTGGCCAGTTTTCCTTTGGCGGCGTTATGTTTTTTGGTACTGGCGCTTATGTCTCTTCAATTCTATTAACCACCTTTGGTTTTCCTCCTATATTTGGAATTTTTCTGGCTATAATGGGCGGCGCACTTTTAGGTCTGATCGTTGGGTATATGTCTTTTAGGTCTGGTCTTAAAGGTTCTTACTTTGCTCTAATAACATTGGCTTTTGCTGAGTTATTGAGAGTTCTGGCAAACTCTGTGGAATTCACAGGTGGTGGAGTTGGTCTATTTCTCACCTATGCTCCTGGGCTAAGTAATTTGCAATTTGAAACTCCAGTTGGTTTTTACTACTTTTCCTTAGTTTTAATGTTTATTTCGATAGCAATTGTATATTGGCTAGAGAGTTCGCGCTTTGGCGCTCAGCTTGTCGCCATCCGCGAAAATGAAGATGCTGCTGAAGCATTAGGAATAAATACCTTAAAGTGCAAAATTTACGCAATTATGATAATGGGCGCTATGGGTGGAGCGGCTGGAACTTTTTATGCTCAGAAGTATCTATATCTGGATCCCCCCATAGCATATTCGATACATCTTTCAGTTGAGATGCTTTTAGTAACAATTGTTGGGGGTATGGGTACAATTTTTGGACCACTAGTCGGTGCTTTTGTTTTGCATACAGTTAATGAAGTAGCTCGTCATTTCATAGACACACCAGGGTTAAGTCTAATTGTCTATGGTCTGATACTGATAGTTATCATTGGATATCTTCCAAATGGATTAATTGGAGCATTTAAGAAAAAAGAAAAAAAGTCAGGTTCTACGTCGCTTGATAAAAAAACATCACGTGGAGATTCTTAAAGTGCTGAAGGTCAGTAATGTAACTAAGAGATTTGGTGGTTTAGTAGCGGTATCTTCAGTAGATTTGGAGGTCAACGAAAAAGAAATTGTTTCACTGATTGGACCAAACGGAGCAGGTAAAACAACTTTATTTGCAATGGTGGCAGGATTTTTGAAGGCAGATGAAGGTAGGGTAGATTTTGAAAATGCTTCTGTCTTAGGAATGAGGCCTCACCAAATTTGTCAACTTGGGATGGTAAGGACATTTCAAATAACTCAACCATTTGCGGGTTTGACTACTCTGCAAAACATTATGGTTGGTGCATACAGTAATACCTCTGAAACTGATCGCGCTCGAACAAAAGCAGAAGAAGTTGCTGAAGTTGTTGGTATGACCTCACTGTTACATCAAGGTGCTGACGGGCTTACGGTGGCAGGAAGAAAGCGTCTTGAGTTAGCCCGAGCGCTTGCAACAGATCCAAAGCTTCTTCTGCTTGACGAAGTAATGGCTGGATTAAATCCAGCAGAAATCGATGATATCGTAACGGTTATTAAGGGGATAAGGGATCGTGGTGTCACAATTTTTCTTATTGAGCATGTTATGAAAGCTGTAATGAATTTATCTGATCGTACTTATGTTCTCAATGATGGCAAACTTATCGCTAGTGGTACGCCCGCCTCTGTCGCCGAAAACCCACAAGTTATCGAAGCTTACTTAGGACATGGTGCCGCTGAAGCTATGGCGGAGGGTGCATGAGCCTTATAAAGATTGAAAATTTAGCCGCAGGTTATGGTCTGGTTGAAGTTTTAAGAGATATCTCGTTGGAAATCGAAGAAGGTGAGGTTGTAGCGGTACTGGGCAGTAATGGAGTTGGAAAAACTACTTTGAACAACTGTATGTCTGGCTTGATCAAGCCCAACGGGGGTAAAATTTTTTTTGAGGAAGAGGTAATTTCGAACAAGTCACCTGAAGAAATAGTTGATATGGGTTTAATTCATGTTCCCGAAGGCAGAAAACTTTTCCCCAATCTTACTGTTCGAGATAATTTAGAACTGGGCTCCTATCGACGGGGAAAGAATAATCGATCCACCAATCTAGAAAAAGTTTTAGAAATTTTTCCAAAGCTTTCTGAGAGAATAAGTCAAACAGCTGGTACACTTTCGGGCGGTGAGCAGCAGATGGTTGCTATTGGGCGCGGACTTATGGGTGATCCGCGCCTTTTATTACTTGATGAACCATCATTGGGACTTTCCCCATTATTGGTAGAGCAAATGTTCGAATTAATAAAAAAAATTAGCGATGACGGCCTGACTGTGCTGCTCGTTGAACAAAATGTTACCCAGTCGCTTTCTATAGCTGACCGAGCCTATGTAGTTGAGGAAGGATCGATTGCTATTTCTGGGTTATCAAAAGACTTATTAAAAAATGCAGATCTGAAAAAATCTTATCTCGGGCTTTAATTTTTAATTTGCTGTAAAACCACCATCCACAACAATTACTTGCCCAGTAACGAAAGATGCTGAATCAGACAGTAGAAAACCTATTACTTGTGCAACCTCTTTTGCTTCTCCGAAACGTCCAAGTGGAATTTTACTTTTAATTTTCTCATAACGGTTTTGATCAGATCTGGCAGCTTCAGTCATCGGTGTGATTATTGGGCCCGGTGCAACTGTGTTTACTCTTATTTGTCGACTGGCAAACTCTAAGGCTATAGATTTTGCAAACCCATTTAGTCCAGCTTTAGAAGCTGCATATGCAGCTGCATTATCGTGGCCAACAAGACCTATTTGGCTTGAAATAAAAATGAGACTTGCCCCTGATCTCAAAAATGGATTGGCAAATTGGGCCAGTCTAAAATTTGCTTTAAGGTTCACATCGATGGTTTGATCCAACTCTTTAGAGCTTGTTGCCTCAAAAGTTTTTAATTTTATAATTCCAGCAGCACCAACTAAACCATCTAATCCCTGATATTTTTTTGCAGAAGACTGAATGCAATACTGAAGCTTTTCGCTATCTTTTAAATCGAGTGAGAAAATATCTTCGGTAAGAGCTAATACATTTTTCTTTTGATCTTCATTTTCAATTGTACCTGCTAGGTTTCCCCCTAAGTTTTTGATAAGCTTTCCAGTTTCATAGCCTATTCCACTTCCTAGACCGGTAACAAAGAAAGTTTTATTGACAAGAGAAATCATTCGTGTCGTCCTTACGATAGTATTTCTAACTCTAAACAATATATTATATTTATGAAGAAAATTCTCGTAATTGTTCCTTTTCCAATGTCACAGGAAAACCTTTCATCGCGACAAGCCCAGTTAAAGTCTGTCGACATTAGTGAGGGTTTTGAGTTTGTATTTAGACCAGTAAAAGCAGCTCCAAGAAACTATGTCAGTCAGTCAGATATGGTGCTAGCAGATGTTGGTATATTAGAGGCTGGATTAGATGCAGAAGAAGAGGGTTTTTCAGCAGTATGCATAGACACAATGAGCGACTCTGGTGTTTCAGCCCTCCGGTCAGTTCTTTCAATACCCGTTATTGGCCCTGGTAGAACGTCTATGTTAACAGCAATGTCACTCGGATCTAAATTTTCAATAATAACTATGTGGAAAAAATGGTTTCATCTTTATGAAAAAACCATAAATGATCTTGGAATAAAAAGCTCTCTAGCATCGATCAGGTCAATAGACGTGGCTCCTGACAATCAAGCATTGTTAGAGGGAAAAGAAGAAGAAATTTTTCCTCTTTTAGAAAGTGCAGCTAAAAAGGCTATAGACGAGGACAATGCGGAAGTTATTATTTTGGGTTCAACAACAATGCACCAAGCGCACAGCTTTTTGTCATCTCGCCTACCTGTCCCAATAATTAATCCAGGTCCGTTAACTTACAAAAAGGCTGAGATGCTTTTAAGCTCTGGCCTCTCTCACAGCAGGAACGCTTATCCCACCTCTCCAGTAGACAAAAGCAGTATGCTAAAAGCTATGTTGAAAGCTGCATCAAGTTTTGATCATTAGGCTACGAGTTTTCTTTATCGAGAGTATTTTGCCCAGCCATGTAAACTCTTACTTCCGAAAAAACACCATCCTTTAAAGAGAAAAAATTGCAATTCGATTTCAGCACCGTTTCGCCATTTAGAAGAATATTTTTGACTTGAAATCTTACAGCAACTTGACTAGCAGCCGTATCCTTTACAAAATGAAAGTGTTTATGTTCAACCGATGCATGGTTTTTCCATAGTCTCTTAAACATCCCCATGATTTCTTTATGTCCAAACAATTTAACCCCATGAGTTTCTATTGAAAAAATACAATCTTCGGCCAAGGTGTTAAGAATTGCATCAATATTTTCCTCATCAACGCCTTTAAAGTACTCGAGTACTAATTCTTCAGATTTTATTTTTTTCATTAAGATACTCTAATCTATCCCTATTTTTCATAAAAGTATTTCATTCAGATACTATTTTATGATCAAATTTTAATCGTTTTATAAAGTTTGAGCAAAAAAATCTCTAAACAGGTTTGTTAAAATTCAAATCTTGCAGCGATTAGTTAAAAATTTAAACTATAAATATAGATATCTGTTCATGCTTGGGAATCAAATGTATTTAGAACCAATAAACAAAATGGATAGCCCTCCGCGTGCTAGAGGCGCTTTACATTTGACGGCAGCCGGTCAGAGTAAAATTAAGAATCTCTTCCAACAAGGATCTACAAGGGCTCTCTTCCCTAGGCGGGCTAATGGGCTTGAATGCATCATTATAAATACCTCCGGTGGGCTAACGGGTGGTGATGAATTTTCAAACAGTATTAAATGTGAAGATCAATCAAATATCACTGTAACTACTCAAGGATGTGAAAGAATTTATAAAAGCGGTGATGGCTCCGCTGCAATTGTTGAAAACAAAATTGAATTAAAGAACGCTGCTTGCATTCGCTGGCTTCCTCAGGAAACAATTTTTTTCGATCATGGCAGAATAACTCGAAAATTAAAGGTCAACCTCTCATCTGAAGCCGAAGCTTTAATTGTTGAGCCAGTAATTTTTGGTCGACTAGCAATGGGCGAGACTGACATATCTGGTTATTTTGACGACAAGATAGAAGTCTGCGTAGATGATAAAATTGCTTTTTTAGATAAAACACGATTGAGCGGCAACATATCGGAAATATTGAAAAGACAAGCAGTTGCAGATGGTAGCAAAGCAACCGCTATTATTATTTTTAAATCAAAAAAGGCCAAATCATTTTTGAAAAATTTTAAGGATCGCTTGAATAACCAATCAGGGGCAAGCCTTATCAGTGAAGATTTTTTAGTAGCAAGATTTATTGCTCCAACTGGATATGAATTAAGGCAAATGCTTGTACCAATAATTACTGAAATCACAGATAAAAACTTACCTAAAACTTGGAGGCTATAGTGCAATTATCACCTCGTGAGAAAGATAAACTTTTAATAGCAATGGCAGCGGAGGTCGCTCGGAAAAGAAAAAGCCGTGGTGTTAAACTTAATTACCCAGAAGCTATTGCTCTAATTTGCGATGCTGTTGTCGAGGGAGCTCGTGATGGAAAAAGTGTAGCTGAAATGATGGAATATGGTGCAACAATAGTTAAATCGACTGATTGCATGGACGGTATACCAGATATGATACCAGAGGTTCAGGTAGAGGCAACATTCCCAGACGGAACGAAGCTCGTCACAGTTCACAACCCAATAAGATAGGAAAAAGATGAAATACTTAACTTTTTTAATGCTAGTTTTTGCCTCCAATATTTCACTTGCTCACAACAGTACCAATTTCCATATCGATGAAGTGATTGCTACTCCCTTGTATATTGCAATAGGTCTTTTGTTTTTCCCGTTGATATTTATTTTTTTGAGAGCAAAGAAAAGCTCATGAAACCAGGTGAAATAATAACTTTAAATGGTTCTATAACTTTGAATGAAGGACGCGAAGGTTGTTCCATAATGGTGTCCAATACGGGAGACCGTCCCATTCAGGTGGGCAGTCATTATCATTTTTTTTGAAACTAACGAAGCTCTTTCTTTCGACCGGGAAAGTGCGCGAGGAATGCGGTTGGATATCGCCTCTGGGACAGCTGTTCGATTTGAGCCTGGTCAATCTAGAAAAGTAAATCTTATTCCTTTTTCAGGAGAAAAAAGAATTTTTGGTTTTAACGGTAAAATAATGGGTGATCTTTAATGGCAGTGGAAATTTCGAGATTTGATTACGCAGGAATGTATGGCCCCACAGAAGGGGATAAGGTTAGGTTGGCTGATACCGAGATTTTTATTGAGGTTGAAAAAGATCTAACTACTTACGGAGAAGAAGTTAAGTTTGGTGGTGGGAAAGTTATTCGCGATGGTATGGGTCAGTCGCAAGTAACAAGAGCTGATGGAGCGCCTGATACTGTAATAACAAATGCTCTCATTCTCGATTACACAGGTATATATAAAGCAGACGTTGCCCTCAGAGATGGAAAGATAGAGGCAATAGGCAAAGCTGGTAACCCAGATACCCAGCCAAATGTTGATATAATAATTGGCCCCGGCACAGAAATTATTGCTGGGGAGGGTAAAATATTAACTGCGGGGGGATTTGACAGCCATATTCATTATATTTGTCCGCAACAAATTGATGATGCTCTGCACTCTGGTGTGACTACAATGTTAGGTGGTGGAACGGGACCGGCACATGGCACTTTAGCTACAACGTGTACGCCAGGTCCATGGCATATTGGCAGAATGTTGCAGGCGGCGGATGGATTGCCAATGAACCTTGCCTTTGCAGGCAAAGGAAATGCCTCGCTACCTGATGCGTTGGAAGAACAGGTTCTAGGTGGAGCTTGTGCGTTAAAACTTCATGAAGATTGGGGAACAACGCCACAAGCAATTGATTGTTGCTTGGGCGTAGCAGATGATCTTGATGTTCAAGTGATGATCCACACTGATACATTAAACGAAAGTGGTTTTGTCGAAAGAACTGTAGACTCCATGAAAGGAAGAACAATACACGCTTTTCATACCGAAGGAGCTGGAGGCGGTCATGCGCCTGATATAATAAAAATTTGTGGTGAACAATTTGTGTTGCCTTCTTCAACTAACCCAACAAGACCATTCACCAAAAATACGGTTGAAGAACACTTAGACATGTTAATGGTCTGTCACCATCTTGATAAATCTATTCCTGAAGACATCGCATTTGCTGAAAGCCGCATAAGGCGAGAAACAATAGCAGCAGAAGATATTCTTCACGACATGGGAGCCTTTTCTATAATTGCTTCGGACAGCCAAGCTATGGGCCGAGTCGGGGAAGTTATTATAAGAACTTGGCAAACCGCTGATAAAATGAAAAAGCAACGAGGTGCGCTTTCCGAAGAAACAGGTAATAATGATAATCTACGAGCTCGACGATATATCGCAAAATATACAATAAATCCTGCAATCGCTCACGGAATTTCCCATGTGGTTGGGTCAGTGGAACCCGGTAAGCGAGCAGATCTAGTTCTTTGGAATCCAGCATTTTTTGGAGTAAAACCAGAGATGGTTTTATTGGGAGGTACAATAGCGGTTGCTCAAATGGGAGATCCGAACGCGTCCATTCCCACTCCGCAACCAGTTTACACCCGTTCCATGTTTGGAGCTTACGGGCGAGCTTTGTCGGAGACTTCTGTGACGTTTGTTTCGGGTGCTGCTCATGCTGAAGGTGTCGGAGTAAAGCTAGGTTTAGCCAAGCAAACGGTGCCAGTCAAAAACACCAGAAATATTGGAAAACTTGATTTAAAATTGAATGTAGCTTTACCAAAAATCGATGTTGATCCAGAAACCTATGAGGTTCGTGCGGATGGAGAGCTTTTAACTTGTCAGCCAGCCGACGAAGTGTCCATGGCGCAGCGCTATTTTATGTTTTAGGAAAGTAACATGTTTTTAGTTAAATCAGTTATTACGAGTCCTACTTCAAATGCTAAATTAAAGTGCTCTTTGAATTACTCAGATCGGTTTCTCCGTAGAAAAAGACTGCTTACGGATTGTGGAATAGATTTTTTGATAGATCTCGAAAAAGCAACAAATTTGAACCATGGTGACCAACTAGAATTAGATGATAAAAATCTTGTAGAAATAATAGCCAAACCAGAATTGTTGGCTGAGATTACAGGGAGTAAAATGTTGGAATATGCTTGGCATATTGGAAACCGCCACACGCCAGCACAAGTTGAGCAGACCAGAATACTTATTCAGCACGATCACGTCATAGAACATATGATTGAACATTTAGGTGGAATTGTAACGCATGTTACAGAACCTTTTACGCCACTTGGTGGTGCCTATGGCCATGGCAGAACACATTCACATGAACACGTAAAAAGTACCCATGCACATGCACACTGATTTGAAATTTATGACAGTAATGCAATGGATGTCTCCCGCATTTCCAATCGGTGCCTTTGCCTATTCCCATGGGCTGGAGTGGGCCATCGATAAAGGTCATTTAAGCAATGGTAAGAAATTGCAAAATTGGATTGCAGATCTACTGGAGTATGGATCTTTAAGAACTGATGCTATCTTTATAAGTCTGATACTTCGAGGGCATGATGCCAAGAAAATGAATGAATTATCTATTGCATTGTGCCCTGCTGGGGAGCGCCTACTGGAAACAAAACTTCAAGGAAGTGCATTCGCTAAGGTGATTGAAGATGTATGGAAACAGGACATAGGGGACCTATCTCTGCCAATAGCTGTTGCTTTGGCTGCGAAAAAACAGAGTATTAAACAAAATCTTATTCTACCAGCTTATGTACATGCCTTTTGTTCTAATCTTATATCGGCCGCAATTCGTCTAATACCTATTGGCCAAACTGAGGGACAGCGTATAATGTTAGAGCTTTACCCGACAATTTCCGATCTGGTAAAAACCGCTTCTGAAAGTGAAATTGATGATTTAAATTCTGCCTGTTTTTTTTCAGACGTTTCAGCCATGGAACACGAATATCTTCAGCCACGGATTTTTAAAACATGAATAGTCAAAAAAAGTCTGCAGTTCGTATTGGTATTGGTGGGCCAGTAGGAGCAGGAAAAACCTCATTTACAGCTGCGGTTGTAAAAGAACTAACACAAAGATTTTCAATCGGTGTCATAACAAATGATATTTATACAAAAGAAGATGCAGAGGCCTTAATGCGGATGCAAATCCTTCCAGAAGAGCGTCTAATTGGTGTGGAAACAGGTGGCTGTCCCCATACCGCTATAAGAGAAGATGCTTCAATCAATCTTGCAGCTGTAGAAGAATTACAGCGACGTCATGATGATTTAGACCTAATATTTATCGAAAGCGGCGGAGACAACTTGTCAGCAACATTTTCTCCAGAATTAGCAGATATAACAGTTTATATGATTGATGTAGCGATGGGCTCTGATATTCCAAGAAAGCGAGGTCCAGCGATGATGAAATCAGATATTTTGCTTGTTAATAAAACTGATTTAGCCCCTTACGTTGATGTTGATCTAACTTCAATGGAAAACGATCTAAAAGTAGCAAGGGAAGATAGGCCTTATTTTTTGATACAAGCAAAAAATAATTTAAATATTGAAAAGGTTTCGCAAGCTATAACTGATTTAGCTGGGCTATGAGCTGGGAATTTACTCCCCAGCTCATAAAGTTTCTAGCGCTTAGGCAATGGCATCCAGCTTGGGACTGATACATCAGCATGAGCAAATTGTGGCATTTTTGATGATAAATCTTCCATATTTTTAATGTCATTGTCATTTAAGAATTTCTGAGTGATCAGAGTTGGTGGGACAACAACATTACTTCCTGGATTTTCACCTGCAAGCATCATTGCGAGTGATCTGACAGATACTTCTCCAACAACAGCTGGGTTGGTAGCAACCGTTGCTGCCCAAGCAGAGTTAGGTTCACGCATTGCTGATATATCTGCTGTTGAAACATCTGCAGAATATATATCAATTTGATCTGTAAGGCCTGCTTCATCTACTGCAATTTTTACGCCTTTAGCAAATTCATCATATGGAGCAAACATAACGGTAATATCTGAGTTTGCTTGCAATACAGATCTTGCTTGGTTAGCGTTTGTGTTTGCAATCGGGTTATCAAGCGTTCCAAATTGAGCAACTTCTTCAATGCCTGGATTTGCGGCTTTTATGTCTTCCCATGCAGCGTGCCGTCTATCTAGGGGTGCGATCCCTGGTACATAAACATATCCTGCTTTCCAGGAAGTTCCGTTGTCTTTGATTGCTTGCTCCAAAGCAAGTTTACCTAGTAAATAGTCAGATTGTTCTATTTGCGGAATGGCTGAATTTTCAACGTTCACGTCAAACGCAACGACCTTTATTCCCGCATCGACTGCTCGTTGAGCGGCATCTCGCATACTCTCGGTTAATCCATGCTGAATTACTATTCCATCAACACCTAAAGCTATAGCTTGATCTACCATATCTGACTGTAAAGCCGCATCTTGCCGACTGTCGAAAACTCTTAAATCAACACCTAGCGCAGCAGCCTGTGTCTCCACACCTGATAGATAGGCTTGGAAAAAGTCGCCTGTTGAAAGATACCTGACAAGAGCGATTTTTACATCACCAGGATTATCAAATGGGGCAGGCATATCGCCTGCAAATGCGGAGGTTGAAAGAGTCACAGGCAATGCGACCATCCCTCCAATTAATTTTAATAATGATCTTCTAAACATAGTTTTCCTCCCTAAGTTGTTTAAGTCACATGTTAGTGACCACTTTTGCGCCCACTAAATGAAAGGGCAAATGTAAAAATTAACGCGATCACTAGGACTGCGCCTTTTACAAAATCTTGAGTATAATAAGGCGCATTCATCATAGTGAGACCTTGTAAAAGAATACCCACAAAAAGAGCGCCTATTGCTGTACCAAATGCATTAGGTTTAGCCGCACCAAGAACGGCAAACCCAATTAATGCCGCAGCTACCGAATCCAGTAATAGATTGTTTCCTGATGCAATATCCCCCCTGCCCAGACGCGCAGAAAGTAAAATGCCACCGATTGAGGCCATTACGCCTGATATAACGTATGCTAAAATCTTATATTTATTCACGTTAGCTCCGGCAAGCGCCGTAGCCGTTTCATTTGAGCCAATAGCATACATTAATCTTCCATGTCGGGTTAACTCGAGGAAAACCCATATTAATATACCTACAAGAATAAAAATGATTACTGGAATTGGGATAAGTTTTTCTAAGAAAAAATCTAGCCTGTGCCTTCCAAGCCATAAAAAAGCTTGCGAGTACACTCCTTCAGTAGTAGATCCATCCGGTAATTTCATCCCAGTGGAAATGGAGCGACCTTCAGTTGGAATACGTTGAAGTCCGATTAAAAGGAACATCATCCCAAGAGTTGCTAGTAGGTCGGGAACTCTAGCTTTTACTATTAGTAAACCATTGATAAATCCAACTGCAGCACCCATGAATAAACATGCAACAATTGCAGAGAAAGCAGACATCTCTAAGACGACCATTACGTATGCAGATAGCATTAGAGCTGAAGTCGCGACGGAGCCTATAGAAAGATCAAAACCATCTACTACCAACGTGGCTGTAACACCAAGGGCCAAAATACCTGTTATAGAAACAGATTGAAAAATAAATACAGCAGATCGAGGTCCAGCAAACCCTTCTGCTGCTATCGAAAAGAAAATTACCAATCCTACGAGTAGAATAAGAAAGCCGTATTTTATAGCAAAACGTCTTGAATTCATTTTTTGATCATTAGCCATATTTAAGTTCCGTAATTTGAACTATCTTGTTTATAAGCGCTTCCACTAAAACTCGATACAATTTCTGGTATATTTTCACTTTTATTTTGATATTCACCAACAAGATTTCCTTCGTGTAACACAATGACCCTATCTGCTATTTCTAGAGCTTCATCAAGTTCAGCAACAAATATGAGTGTTGCTCTTTGGCTAGAAGTTGATCGTATTTGGACACCAATATCGCGCCGAGCTTTTATATCTACTCCTTGAAAGGGTTCGTCTAAAAGGAGTACTGAAGACTCCTCAGCCAACCACCTTCCAACCATAACTTTCTGCTGGTTGCCCCCGGATAATGTTGTAACGGAGTCTGCCTCAGATTGGCACACTATTCCAAGTTCACTAATAGAATTTCTAGCATTTTGAGAAAGTCTTTTGGTACGAAGGAAAGAAAATCTGCTGTGCTTTTTAAAAAATGGTAACGCTAAATTGTTAGATATATCAAACTCTGAAACAACAGCATTTGATGCCCTATCTTTAGGACACATAAAAACGCCTTCTGCGATGGCTTCTTTTGGGCTTTGCGGACTGTATGGATCCCCATTTAAAGTCATTTTAACTTTTGAATTTGGACTTAATCCAAATATTTGCGATGCCAAAGTAGTTTTTCCACTACCGATAAGGCCGGTGATTGAAACAATTTCATTTTTATAGAAAGATAAGTCAAAGGGTTTGCTGTCATTAGCTAATCTTACCCCCTTTAAATTCAATATTTCTCGTTTTCGCTCGTTTATTTCTATCTCATTTTGCGACAGCTTCTGGCCAAGCATTGCCGTCACAGCCCCCTCATAATTTAAGGGCTTTTCTTCGAATAGTCCTGATATTGTACCGTCTCGCATGGCTACGATGCGATCGGCAACACTATTTATATCTGACATTCGATGAGAAATATATAAAATAGCAACGCCTTGCTCTTTCAGTTTTTGTAAAAGCGTAAAAAGCCTTTTGGCTTCATTTTCAGAAAGAGAGGAAGTTGGCTCGTCCAAAATGAGCAATTTGGGAGCATGGGCCATCGCGCGAGCTATAGCAATCATTTGTTTATCGGCGGGCCCCAAATCCCTAACCAAAGTTTCTGTATCCAAATTTATGTCCATGGCTGACGCAATTTTATCAGCTTCTTTTTTTAGCTTTTCTGAATTAATAAAGAACCCTGAATTTTGTTCTGCAAGCTTATCAATCATAAGGTTTGAAACCACGTCTAAATCAGGAATAACACCGTTATTTATTGACTGATGAACAGTCACTACTCCAGATTTAAACGCATCAGCTGGTGAAATTGGCTCGAATCTCTCACCCAAAAGATAAACCGATCCAGCATCTGCTTGATGCACTCCACATAGTATTTTAACTAAAGTTGATTTTCCTGCACCATTTGCACCCATGAGTACAGTAATCATACCAGCAGGCAAATCTAGATTGATTTCCTGAAGGACTTTGTTCGGCCCAAATGATTTTACAATACCAGAAATTTGGCAAGCAGTATTCGACATTTCCCTCTCCCAAGGAAAAGCTTAACCTAAGCTCTTGGACTGTCAACACTATTGACAAAAGTCAATTCATGCCATTGCCTGTTTATGTTCAATTTTAATTAAAAATTTAAATGAGGAGGAGCGATTGTATGTCTTCGGAAAAGTATGAGCCGCTTACAATCGAAACGCTTGCCGCTAGATTAGGGTCAGTTGATGCTATCTGTAAAGTAGTAGGTGACGACACAAGCAAATGGAAGATTGATGAAGTGGGTGATGGGAACTTAAATCTTGTCTACACGGTTTCAAGTGAATCAGGAAATATAATTATAAAGCAGGCCCTTCCTTATGTGAGGTTAGTAGGAGATAGCTGGCCATTGCCCTTAAGCCGCTCGTTCTTTGAGCATGAGGTTTTAGTAAGACAAGCCAAGCGTGATCCAGGAAGCGTGCCGGTAATATACTATTTTGATAAGGAACAAGCCATCATCGCTATGGAAATGCTCTTGCCGCATATCATTTTAAGAAAAAAATTAATTGCTGGGGAATATATAAACGGATTAGCGCAAAGGCTTGGAGAATTCTGTGCGCGTAATGCATTTAGAGGTTCTGATTTATCGCTACAAACAGCCGACAAAAAAAGTGATACAGCAATGTTTCAGGGTAACCTCGCGCTAATGGCAATCACCGAAAACCTCGTTTTTACGGAGCCTTATTTTGAAGCAGAAATGAACCATCACACAGAGGGGCTAGATCCCATTGTTAAAATACTAAGATCAGATGTTAAAATGAAAAGTGAAGCTCAAAAAATGCTCATGAAGTTCACATCAAATACAGAGACCTTGTGTCATGGTGACTTACACTCTGGTTCAGTGATGTGCACAGATAATGAAACAAAAGTTATAGATCCCGAATTTGGCTTCTACGGTCCAATGGGCTTTGATATTGGAATGCTAATTTCCAATTACTTAATGGCTTATTTTAGTCAACCAGGGCATCGCGATAGCGAAAAATTGTCAGAATATCAAAATTGGATTTTGAAAGTTATCGAAGAGACTTTTGAGACATTTCAGCAGGAGTTTAAAAAACTATGGAATTTTGAAAGAACAGGCATTTTGTTCCCAAGTTCAATGTTTGAAGATCAGGGAGATAGCTCAGACTTTGCGCTTAATGAGATGCTTGAATACATATGGCAAGATGCTGTTGCTGTATGTGGTATTGAAATGCATAGGCGTGTCTTGTCACTTGCACACAATGCGGATTTTGAGGAGATCAATGATACTAAGAAAAGGTCCCAGCTCGAAGCTAGAAACTTAATGATGGGACGCGAGTTAATCTTAAATAATAAATCGATAAAAAATGCTAGTGAGCTTACTAGCTTGGCAAAAAAGTTCAATTCGGAGAATTACCTATGAAGGTTCAAGGAACTCACTATCGATCAATCTGGTATGATCATAAGGATTGTCAGGTAAAAATTATAGATCAAAGATGGCTACCTCATGATTTTAGAATAGTCGCTCTGACAAATTTAGATGAATTTGCTGTAGCAATTCGCGATATGTGGGTAAGGGGCGCACCTCTCATAGGTGCTACTGCTGCCTATGGTGTAGCAATATCTCTAAATAGCGACGCTTCAGATTCCGGTTTGAAAAACACATATGATACTTTGATAGAGACTCGTCCAACAGCAATCAACCTTAAGTGGGCTCTGGATCGACTTCTAAGAGCACTGGGTCAAGTGTCTCAGGAAGAACGTGCTTCAAAAGCATTGAAGCTTGCCCATCTGGTGGCAGAAGAAGATGTTGGTATAAATAAAAAGATAGGTGAGCACGGATTAGAGATTGTAAAAAAAATAGCATCTAATAAACCGGCAGGGGAACCCGTTAGGATGTTAACACATTGCAATGCGGGATGGCCGGCAACAGTAGACTGGGGCACAGCTACTTCACCAATGTATCATGCGCACGAGGCAGGCATTCCTATTCATGTTTGGGTTGATGAAACAAGGCCAAGAAATCAAGGCGCAATGACTGCCTGGGAGCTTGAGAGCCATGGCATTAGTAATACTTACATCACAGATAACGCTGGTGGGCACCTTATGCAAAAGGGCCTTGTTGACATGGTTATTGTGGGCACTGATCGAACTACTGCCCAAGGTGATGTTTGTAACAAAATTGGTACGTATCTCAAGGCTCTAGCAGCTCGTGATAATAATGTTCCATTTTATGTAGCTTTGCCTTCACCCACAATAGATTGGACAATAAGTGATGGCTTAGCAGATATCCCAATTGAAGAGCGAGCCGCTCGGGAGGTAACCCATATTTTTGGGCACCACGAAAAAAATAGTATTGAAGAAATAAGGGTTACTTCAGAGGGTGTTTCTGGAGGAAATCCAGCTTTTGACGTTACCCCAAACAGATTGGTTACAGGATTAATAACTGAGCGAGGTGTTTCTGATGCTTCTGAAAAAGCTTTAGCCAAAATGTTCCCAGATTTAGCAGGATTTTGAAAATATGATCAAAAATAATTATAAACCTAGTGAAGCTAAATCTTATGTTGAACAAGTAGGCAAAGATGTTGCTGATCAAGAGCTCGCGCTTCGAGTTTACACATCAAGAATAATTGGACAAAATCCTGATCTTGTTATGCATGGTGGTGGTAATACCTCTATTAAAGTTGAACGAAAAGATCTTTTTGGAAATACTAAACAAGTAATACATGTTAAAGGATCAGGCTGGGACTTAGATACGATACAAGCACCTGGACTACCTGGTCTTTGGTTGGACCCGTTGAGAGAGCTACGAAATCTAGATAAGCTATCTGATGAAGATATGGTAAATGTTCAGAGGGCTAATTTGCTTGACAGTTCAGCACCAAATCCTTCGGTCGAAACGTTATTACATGCTTTTCTTCCGCATAAATTTGTCGATCATACCCATGCTACTCCATTTTTAATCCTTGCAAACCTTCCGAACGCTGAAGAAGTGTGTAAAGAAATTTTTGGCTCAAGGTTGGGAGTAGTTCCATATATAATGCCTGGCTTCGCTCTGGCAAAAAAAGCGGCTGAAGTTTATGATCAAGATCCTAGCGTCGAAGGTTTAATGTTGTTGGGTCATGGACATTTTGCTTTTGGTGAGACAGCTGAAGAAAGCTACAATCAAATAATATCACATACACAAACTGTTGCAGACTATTTTAACTTGAAAAAGCCGACTGCTCTTAATGTCAAATCCAGCCATAAATCTCATGAAGTCTTACCAGTGATAAGGGGTCTGATAGCTGAAATGATTGGGCCTAATGCTGCTATGCCAATTATCGACGTAAGAAATGGTCCAGAAGAAATGGAGTTTCTAAAGAGAGCTGATTTGGACAGTTTATCTGAGCGAGGAACTGCATCTCCAGATCATGTTATAAGGATTAAGGGTCGCCCACTAGTTTTACGAAAGTCAATATGGGAGCAGGGAAGTTCTGCGATTAAAGGCGCGCTTAAGGACTATGAGAACGAATATAAGGCAATGTTTGAGCGCCAGGCTGCCAAAGCGGCCCAACCTAAAACTATTCTTCCACCAGATCCTAAAACAATATGGATGGAAGGTGTGGGTCTTTTAGGTCTTGGCTCAAATTTTAAAGCAGCCAGTATAGCGGGTGATCTTGTTGTTCAGAATGCTCGTGTGAGGTCAGTTGGTGAAGATGCAGGTGGTTTTTATCCTATTTCCGAAAAAGATTTATTTGATTGTGAATATTGGTCATTAGAACAAGCCAAACTTGGCAAAGGGAAAGCGCCGGCGTTTCAAGGAAAAGTGGTAATGGTAACTGGAGGATCAGGAACAATTGGGTTTGAAACGGCAAATGCATTTGCGTCATTAGGCGCACAATGTTTTTTGATTGATCTAAACCAAGAAAATTTGGGCGCCGCTCTAGAAAAACTTGGCAAAGGCCATTTTGGAAAAGCGCTGGATGTAACAGATCCAAAGGCAGCAAAAGAGGCAATTACATCTGTTATAGAGACATACGGAGGTCTTGACATACTAGTCTCTAACGCAGGATCAGCGCAGTCGGGCTCAATGATAGATATGACTAGCTCTTCCGTTAGGAAAGCTTTTGAGTTGAACTTCTTTTCTCATTACGAGTTTGCAAAAGAAGCAGCAAACCTGATAAAATTGCAATCCAGAGGTGGCCAGATCTTATTTAATATATCGAAACAAGCTGTAAACCCTGGTAAAAATTTTGGTGCATACGGGATGCCAAAGGCAACAACTTTTTTTATGATGCGACAGCTTGCGTTGGAGTTAGGGGGTGACGGAATTCGCGTCAATGGAGTTAATGCTGACAGAATAAGGTCAGGTTTGCTCACAGATAACTTTATTGCTGAACGTGCAAATGCCCGAGGTATTTCTGAAGATAAGTATATGGCTGGTAACTTACTAAATGCAGAAGTCAAAGCAAGTCATGTAGCAGAAGCTTTTGTTTCACTCGCCCAAGCCGAGCGAACAACTGGACATGTAATGACGGTAGATGGTGGTAATATTGAAGCGTCCTTGCGTTAATCAGAGATAATAAAACTCTATGCTGCGAAAGAGCCATAACGAAACTGAAGTTAGAGTAACATGCTCTATAAAAGATGAGAATTTTTTACACCAAATAGCTCTTTTTTATTAATTAGGTGGATTAAAGATCTACTAGGTATGAGAGGATATGATAATGGATGATATTTTAATTACAGACGCCTTAATTGTCACGTGTGACAGCAATCATTCTATTATCGAAAATGGTGTCATGGCTGTTAATAACGGCAAGATCACAGCTTTAGAACGCTCTAACACATCAGCTGCAAAAAAACTTACTGCAAAAAAAATAATTGGAGCAAATGGCAATATAGTGATGCCGGGTTTAATAAACATGCACTGTCATGCTGCCGATAGTTTGTTCAGAGGGCTGGTTGAGAACCTTCCTCTTGAAGAATGGTTAGGACGTGTTTGGATAGCTGAAAAAGCCATACTTACTCCTGAAACTACTTACCTTGGTTCTGTATTAGGTTTGGCGGAAAATCTTTTGAGCGGATCTACAACTGTCATGGATATGTTTTGGTATCCAGACGAAACTGTTAGAGCTGCAAAAGATTTAGGCATGCGAATATCCACTGGTGGTATCTTTTTTGATTTGCCAGGAATAGGTGGACGCTCCCATGAAAATTATGTCTCAGAGGCCCAAAACTTTTATAAAAGCCACTCATCCGATGACAGTGTAATTCCCGCTATTTTGCCGCATGGTAGTTACACTGTTTCCCCACAAAATTTGAGTGAGGCCAAAAGCATTGCAGATCAATATGGGATATTATTTTGTACTCATGCTGCAGAAACTCAAGCCGAGCAGAATGATATAAAGACACGTTATGGTAACTCGGTCATACGGCATTTAGATAAGTATAAATTGTTGGGTGAAACTTCAGTACTTGCTCATTGTGTACATCTAGACGAAACAGAAATTTCACTCTTAGCCCAGAGTAAGACAAATGTTGTTCTTAACCCAATGTCAAACCTTAAGTTAGGGTCAGGCATCGCTCCAGTTAAAGAAATGTATAGAGCAGGAATAAATCTTACAATTGGTACAGATGGAGCAATCAGCGGAAATGACTTAGATATGTGGTTGGCAATGCGATTAACCTGCGGTTTAGCAAAAGGCTTAAATATGGAAGCTGATGCTTTAAATGCTGAGCAGGTACTTCACATGGCAACCATTAGTGGTGCGAGGGCTCTAGGGCGCACCGATTCACTTGGCAGTCTAGAAGTAGGTAAAAATGCAGATTTTATTTTGGTAGATATAAACAATTCTCATTCTATTCCTCTTTTTGATCCAATTACGCATCTTGTTTTTGGTGCAGGACGTTCGGACGTTACAGATGTATTTGTTTCTGGAAAACATGTTGTAGAAAATAAAAAAATTGGGGGTCTTGATATCGAAAATATCCACGCAAAGGTTCGTGAATTAGCTCCATCTATCAAAGCTAGTCTCGAGTAGGAAAGAGCCTACAATGGAAAACAATTTTGTAAAAAAAATAGAACTTGCAGCTGAATATATTGGTCGACGAATAAGTCAGAGTCCAGAACTTCTACTAATTTTAGGATCTGGTTTGGGTGATGTAACGAATGAAATTTCAAAAGAAGCTGAAATCTCTTATAAAGAGATCCCAGAATTTCCTTTTTCTACTGCGCCGTCTCATGCAGGAAATTTAATTTCGGGGAGTTTCAATGGAAGGCCCGTACTGGTTATGCAGGGCAGGTTGCATCTATATGAGGGGTGGAAAGCTACCGAGATAGCATTTCCAATCAGGGTTGCTAAAAACCTGGGTGTAAGAAAGATGGTTGTAACTAACGCTGCTGGTGCTTTGAATACAAGTTTTGAACCTGGAAGTGTTATGATGCTTACTGACCATATAAATTTTACTGGCCACAATCCACTTATTGGCCCACATGACGATGAATTAGGATTACGCTTTCCTGATATGTCCGACGTCTATGATAAGAAGATACGGGGGATAGTATCTAATTGCTTTAAAAATGCTGGTATTAAACTGAGCAAAGGAATTTATGCTGGTATAACAGGCCCTTCTTTGGAGACTTCGGCGGAGCGACGTTTTCTAAAGGAGAGTGGTGCAGATGCGGTTGGGATGTCTACAATAATGGAAGTGATTGCAGCAAAACAGGCTGGCTTTGAGATTGTTGGTCTATCAGCAATTACCAACAAGGCTGATGGTGGACCAGAACAGCAGCCCGATACAATCGAAGAGGTGTTAGAGTATGCCAGTGTAGCGGGAAAAAAGATTAAATCTATTTTACCAGGACTTTTACAGGCATGGACTTAATAATATTGAATGAAAATTTTAATACATTTGAGGAGTTTTGTTTGATTGACTGAGCTGATAGGAAAGCGGGCTCTGGTTACGGGCTCAAAAAGTGGTATTGGATTTGCTATCGCAAAAAGACTAGTGCAAGCTGGGGCAGAAATTATTCTGCACGCTAGGAACGATAGTTCTGAAGTAGAAGCAGCTAAAATAAAATTAGCAAAACTTGCAAACGAAGAAGTATCGACGGTGTTTGGGGATTTCTCAGATCCAAATTCCTACTGCTCACTGTTTGAATCCATAAATAAAGATTCTAAACCAATCGATATTCTGGTAAACAATGCAGCCATTCAACCTGTATGTGCATTAGCGGAATTGGGGCCTTCTGAGATTAGTCAAATGTTAGAAACTAATTTACAGGTGCCGATTATGATGACACGATATTTTGCTGAATATTCTGAAAATGGTGGATCGATTGTAAATATCTGTTCGATAGAGGGACTCACGCCCGCCATAAACCATAGTCACTACGCAGCTTCAAAAGCAGGTCTTATTAATTTTACTAAAGCATCTGCTCTTGAGCTTGGATCTAAAAATATCCGTGTAAATTCTATTTGTCCCGGATTGACTGATAGACAAAATTTAGACAAAGACTGGCCCCAAGGTGTCCAAAACTGGTTAGAAAATGTCCCTCTAAAACGATTAGGAACTGGTGAAGATATTGCAAATGCTACCTTGTTTTTGGTTAGTGACGCTGCAAGTTTTATTACGGGTGCAAACCTGATTGTAGATGGCGGTATGGAATGTGTGCCCAGCTGGTAGGGCAAATGAATAAGGAATAATCAAGTGAAGTTACCTAGAGATGATATCAGCTCCCCAGAATTTTGGACTGACGAGAGATGTTTTATAACTGAGTGCCTAAATAGCGAGAAGGTTGAGGAGTTTTCGTTGGCTATCGCGCGAGTTAAACCTTCCATAACAACACAATTGCATTGCCTTAGAAATACGAAAGAAATTTATATTATCCGAAAGGGTACAGGTTTGGTTCTTGTGGGGGAAAAAGAAATTGAGGTTTCCGTTGGCGACAGTGTTATTATCCCCGCTAATACCCCTCAAAGAATTACCAATTTGAGTAAATCTGAAGACCTAGAGTTTTATTGTCACTGTTCTCCCAGGTTTAAACCAGAAGCTTATGAAAATTTAGAAACAAACAGTAACTAGTTTATTTCTGGTTCTTCAACTGCAGCCCCAAAGTCAGTACTTAGAAAGTCGAAATCGCAACCCTTGTCAGCCTGTTCAATATGTTTTGAATATATATACCCGTACCCACGTTCGTATCGAGGTTTAGGTGCAACCCAATCCTCCTTACGCTTCTTCATTTCACTTTTGGAAATATCAACGTCAAGTTTACGGTTGGGGATATCTACCTGAATAATATCTCCAGTTTTAATTAATGCTAGGGGCCCACCAATAAAAGCTTCAGGTGCTACATGTAAAATGCATGCACCATAGGAAGTTCCTGACATGCGCGCATCTGACAGCCTTATCATATCTCTATGTCCTTGCTTGAGTAATGCCTTGGGCATAGGGATCATGCCCCACTCTGGCATACCTGGCCCGCCTTTTGGGCCGGCATTTCTTAAAACTAAAATATGATCTGCTGTTATGGGATAATCTTCGTCATTTATAATTTCTTTTAATTCATCATAGCTATCAGCAACTATTGCTGGTCCGTTATGTTTTTGAAATTTGGGGTCCATAGCCGCTGGTTTTATGACGGCGCCATCAGGTGCGAGATTACCTTTCAAAACAGCTAATGATCCCTCATGATAAACTGGATTTTTAAGAGTTCGGATCACATCACTATTATAGTTCCTGGAGCCGCTAATACATTCCTTAAGTGTTTGCCCTGTAACTGTTTTGACATTCAGGTCGAGCTTGTTGCCCAGTTCAACCATAAGGGCACGCAAACCTCCTGCGTAGAAAAAGTCTTCCATCAAATAGTTTTTTCCTGATGGTCTGATATTAGCGATGACAGGTGTCGTTCTGCCAATCTCGTCGAGCTGATCTAACGTCAGATTAACGCCAGCACGGCGGGCCATTGCGATAAGGTGAATTATCGCATTAGTTGAGCAACCTGTTGCCATTGCTACGGTGACTGCGTTTCTTGTGCTTGCTTCGTTTATTATTTGATCAGGAGTGAGGTCTTCCCAGACCATATCAACAATTCGACGACCACATTCCGCTGCCATACGTTTATGGCCTGCGTCAGGCGCTGGTATTGAAGAAGCCCCGGGTAATGTTAGGCCCCAACCGTCGGCAATGCTCATCATGGTAGAAGCGGTTCCCATTGTCATACATGTGCCATAGCTTCGAGCAATTCCACCCTGTACCCCTTCCCATTGCTCTTTTGAAATATTGCCAGCTCTTCGTTCATCCCAGTATTTCCATACATCAGTACCAGACCCTAGCTTTTCACCAGCATAGTTGCCTCGCAACATTGCTCCCGCAGGCATGTAGATAAAAGGTAAGCCCATGCTTGTTGCGCCCATGATTAGGGCAGGTGTTGATTTGTCACAGCCTCCCATGAGGACTACTCCATCAATGGGGTGAGCGCGCAGGGTCTCTTCAACCTCTAAAGCGCCCATGTTTCGATATAGCATTGATGTAGGCTTAAGAAATTGCTCAGAGAAGGAATGAACTGGCATTTCCACAGGCATCCCGCCAGCCTGGTAAACACCTTTTTTAACAAACTCGGCCCGGTCTCTCAAATGATGATGGCATGGAGATAAATCCGACCAAGTATTAATAATGGCAATTATAGGTTTTCCGTCCCAATCCTCTTGTTCTAGCCCCATCTGCATGGCACGTGATCTATGCCCCATGGATCTTAAGTCATCTGGGGCAAACCAACGTGCGGATCTTAACTCATCTTTTTTCTTAGCCATTATATTTTAGTTTATAGATAGCTTTTCTCAGGGAGGATAGGTTTTAAATTTTTTGATCTGGCACAATATCTTACTCTGAAATCTACATTGCAAAAGTCTTCAAAGACTTCTAGCTTGCGCAGGTGAAATCCATCAAAAGAATATTTTCATTAACAAGTGTTCCAAATTTATTTTGGAGTGCTCCAACCCCGTTATCGATTAAGCCACCTTTATTATCGGTTTTATTTCTATTTATTGGCTTATCGATTTTTGGTTTTGGTCACGCGATATTATTCGGCTCAAATTTTGGTGTTAGCCCGTGGATGGTTTTAGCTCAAGGGTTAGCAATTCAATTTGAAATAGGAATAGGTCTGTCAATTATAGTTGTAAGTTTTGGTGTTTTACTTTTTTGGATACCACTTAAAGAAAAACCAGGTATCGGAACTTTTATAAACTTCTTTGTCGTGGCTGCAGTTATCGAAATGACTTTGCCATACATACCATATCAAACAGATATTCCCCTTAAACTTTTCCAAGTCTTTTTGGGAATTTTGATTATAGGTATAGGGGGAAGTATCTACCTTATCGCCAATCTTGGTCCGGGGCCGCGCGATGGGCTTATGACTGGCATCAGTAAAAAAACTAAAATTCCGATGGCCTACGTAAGGAACGCACTAGAAATTTCGGTCGTAATTATAGGGTGGTCTTTGGGCGGAACAGCTGGTGTAGGCACGCTGATCTTTGCAATTATGATAGGTCCAGCAATTGTGGCTTATATGTATTTAATGAAGACTATTTTTGAAAAATGACCATGTGCTTCTAAATCTACAATATAGAGCCATTGGAAGTATTAAATTTGTCAAAAGCTGTTCTCATAGGTTCAGAAATTTACCGTAACTCTCAATTTGGAGGGAAGCATCCGCTTTCTATTCCGCGGGTATCTGCAGTTTTGGATTTAATAAGAGCTATTGGTATCTGTGATAAAGAAGAATATCAGACCGGACCCTGTGCTAAGCCCGAGTTGCTTCAGAGATTTCACACCCCAGAATATATTTCCGTTTTAAAAAAAACTGAGGCGTCTCAAGAAATTTCTGAAATAGACGCGAAGACCTATAACATTGGTTCGCTCTCGAACCCAGTTTTTCCTGAGATGTTTAAGAGACCTGCGACTTCTGTGGGAAGTTCATTATTGGCGGCTGATCTAGTTATTGATGGAGGTCGTGCCTATTCATTAGGTGGTGGGCTGCACCACGGCATGGCAGGCTATGCAAATGGGTTTTGTTTTCTAAATGATTTGGCTTTTGCAATTCACCGCCTTCGTGAGCTTGGAATACAAAGAGTGGCTTACATCGATTTAGATGCGCATCATTGCGATGGCGTAACAGCTGCATTTCCAGAAGACGAAAACCTATTCATAGTTTCGGCTCACGAAGAAAAAAGATGGCCGTTTACTGGAGGTATAGAAGAAAACCTAGTTGATAGATTTCTTAATGTACCCCTTCCCAGTCAGTGCAATGATACAGAATATATGTTTGTATTCGAAAATTTAGTATTTCCTTTGCTGGAAAGGTTTCAGCCGGAAGCATTAGTCATTCAAGGTGGTGCAGATGCACTGAAAGATGATCCCATGTCACGGCTATCCCTTTCTAACCAAGTTTTGTACAAAGTACTGGGTGTACTTTTGGGACTTTCCCACCGAGTAATTCTGACAGGCGGTGGCGGATATAATCCCTGGACAGTTTCTAGGTTATGGACTGGGTTTTGGGCCTTACTAAGTGGACGCTCTATTCCTGAAAGTTTGCCTGCAACGGCTATAGATCTTTTGAAATCACTATCGTGGCAAAGGAAAACAGTGCCCAAAGAAAGTCTCCTGACTTCTGTTCGAGATATTCCATTGGAAGGTCAGTTAAGAATGGAGGTTCGCAATCTAGTAGAACAAGTTTTAATACTACACAGATATAATGTTAATTAGATCAGCTAGTTGTTAGATCTAATCTTTCAGATGCAGCCTGATTGGGCAAGAGCATTGCAGCTAAAAAAATAAAAACTGCGAAAAAACTCATCAAGGCAAATATTTGTCTCATCTCAAAACCATTCTGCATCATAAGGCTACAGATTGGCAAAACGCTAGCACCAGCAGAAAGATTGAGGACATACTTAATACTTAAAATTTTTGCACGTTTTCTGTCGGGAACGTATCGAGATAAAATAATATCATTAATGGGTACCTGCCCGAATACAAACACCATCGCAAAAAGTGACATAAAAAATAGCGACCAATTTTCAAAGATAGATGAGGAATAAATAAATAAAATCTGCCCAACAGAAATCACCAGCAGGATTAGTTTTGGTGAAAATTTATCAGTCATTTTACCTACAAAAATTTGCGAAAATGACGCAATGGCGTACACAATCCCAGCAAGTAAACCTGTAATTGCCACTGATGTTGAAATACTTGATAGAGAAGTTTCAAAATATCTTGGAATAATAAAAGTCATTGTTCCAAAAATAAATCCAGCGCTCAAAGTTGATAAGCCGATTGAACTTAACGCTCTCAGCCAGTTTTTAGCGAAGGGCTGATCCAAGTTTTCTTTGGTAGCTGTTTTACTGCCCCGCTCCATCTTTAACGCATATAAAAACTTAAGTCCGTATAAGATGCAGAAAACGCCTGGTAACAAAAAACACAGTCTCCAGTTTCCATAAAATAATATAAAACCCGTAATCAGTGGAGCTGCAGCAACGCCCATGTTGCCAAAAACGCCATTTATCCCAATTCGAAGACCGTTATTTTCGTTTTTTGCTAAAAGCATTGCAACGCCAACTGGGTGGTAAATTGCAGCAAAGATGCCAATTAAAGATAAGCTTAATGCAAATAACCAAATATTTGCCGAAAGGGCAGCTAGTATCGAAGAAATTCCAATTCCAAAGTGATAAACAATCATTAAAAATGATCTTGAGATTTTGTCTGATAAATGAGCTGCCAGTGGGGCAAAAGCCCCGAAAAATAAAAATCCAGCAGCGCCATAGGCGATTATTTCATCGTAAGTAAACCCAAAGTATTTTCCAGCGTCATATGCTGCCTTGGCGAATATCAGCATCATAAAATGATCTAAGAAATGACTTATATTTATGTATATGTCACTGACACTTTTTGGTTGAAATATTGAGCTCTGGGAATTCATTCTAGGGCTATGCTTTTGGCACGCGCTCAAAACTTGAGATCTCTTTTGGTATGTGCTGATAAGACTGTTTGTCTATGCAATAAATTGCCGACTGTGGACTAAACCATGAATGATCGTCCAATGTTCCAATTTTCAAGACTAACATTCCTGGACGAGGAGGGCTTTTAACGCAAATATGAGTGCCACAATTGCCACAGAAAAAACGTATACGCGGCTTTTCTAAATCGCCGCGCTTAAAAGTTTTGGGCGTACCTTTTGTGAAGCGAAAACTGTTTTCAGATATCACGATAGAGGCGTTAGCTTCTCCTCCGGATAAATACCTACATTCTCTGCAATAACATAAAAGTTGGGAGTGTATTGGTTTATCAAATTCATATTTTAAATCACCGCAGTAGCATCTACCAGTATAAGACATATGGGCTCCTCAGATTATTGATTTTGGATTAATTCAGAAGTTAGGCGTTTTAAATAAACTATGCTTTCAGCCGTCCATTTATCTTCATTTTCTCTGGCATCCTCAAAGCTCCCAGTCCATGGTAACCAGTGTTCATAAATCGCGCTTATTTCTGTATTTATAAACTTTGACAAAAGACTTTGAATATTTGTGAGGCCATTACCCATGGGCGCGCCTTCGATGCAAAAACCTACACCATATGGATCTAACTTAAACTGATAGTCTTTAATGTGTAAGTTGACGGTATGTTCTGCCAGGCAGTCTATCGTTTCATCTGGCCATTCCCCAGCACAGATAGAGTTAGCGACATCTAGGCAGGCTCCAAGATATTCATGATCAACAAGTTTGATTATTTTTGCCATTCGTGTTGAGGGGAAAGCGAAATGATTTTCTATGGCGATCTTACATTTTATTTTTTCGGCTATCGGAAGAATTTTTTTAAACTCTTTCGCGATGTCATCATCTGAAGTCTGAACATCATTGCCGTCTAAAGCTATTCTTAATATTCTTGCGTCTAGGCGTTCAGCAATTTGTAAATATTCTTTAGTGGTTTCTGGTGAAAAAGATTGCAAACCTATTTCAAGATTAATCCCAAGGATATTTGCTGACTTAGAAAGTTCTTTAAGAGTTTCGCTTGCTATAGTGTGGATAGGCATATTATCTGCAATCTGCAAAACATCCAAGCCAAGTTTAGATGTTATCTCCAGCAATTCTAGACAGCTTAAAGGTTTTGGCGGTACCCGGTCTTTATGGCCGATTGACCAGCGATAAGAATATGATCCCAGCCCCAACTTCATAATAGGTGCTTAATTAGCTCTTTCGCGACATATGCGCTATCGCCACTTTCTGAGAGTTCTTGAATTTTGGTATTTCCAATTTTTGCAATTAGAGACCTTAAATCTTCCATGGTTTCAAAAGTATGAGATATTGCGTCGCTTCCTTTTCCTGCCCTTGTGAAGACATCATATGCAATCCAGCCATCATAGCCAATTTTATCCATGAAATATATTGCTTCCAAAGTTTCCCATAGATTTACAGATCCAACGGGCATATCCCAATCAGCTTGTCGATTGTTGTCGTTAAAGTGAATATAGAAAAGACGTCCTGCATCATGTGCCGCCGCCATTTCTGCGGCTGGGCTTTCCTGCTCAATCAATGCGTGACCTAAATCCATAGTTACACCAAGATTTTTTGATCCCACTCGATCACAAAAGTGCAGTGTTTTGCCCATTGATGGTAAAATAATTCTATTCCGAACTTCGTAGGCCTTGTACTCAATAGAAATCTTCACATCACTATTATAGTTTGATACTTCTTGAAAGGCTTCGATGGCCCAGTGCCATTGCTTCATGTGATCGACGTGGAATGGATGATCACTTCCATCTATTAATGGACAAACTGAAATCATATTTGCGTCAAATTCAGTAGAAATATCGATGGCCTTTTTCATGTAATCAACCGATTTTTTTCTTACTGAAGCGTCCGGGTTCGTAAACGAGCCGGCCCTGAATAGATCTTCGCCTTTTAAATTGACATTAATAGCTGAAACCTCATGGCCACTATCCTTCAAAATTTGTACATTTTCTCCGTTGTGCCCTAGATCTTGTGGATAAACGGGCTCGACGCCATCAGTTCTGGGAATGGACTTTGCGACTTCCAAGCGATCACTAAAGCTCTTTTCGGGTTGGTAAGTATGAAACCGGTCAGAGTATTTTCCAAGAGTTCCTAGAAGTATTGAATTTTTTGTTGTCATGAATTTTCTCTGGTTCTGCTGCGATGAATTAAACACAAATATTAATTAGTACCAAATGAATCTTAATGATTTATTGGTTCACTTTGTGAAATCTAATTTTTTAAACTTTTTTAACCGCAGAGCACATCACACGTAATTTTGCCACTGCTAGATCTGGAGTGAGTAATCCGAGGCCACAATCGGGTGCAATGACTAGTCTATTTCTATCAATATGATTAAGCGCTGAATTAATTCTGTTTATGATTTCATCCTCTGTTTCAATACGGCTTGAAGCGATAGCAACCGATCCAAAGACAACAGATTTTTTTTCAAACTTTTCCAACAAATCCAGATTGTTTTGGCAATGAGCGTCCTCAATTGATACCTCATCGATATTTAACGCATCAACCTCGCTAGCTAACTGATGGTAACTACCAGGGTCAGCCTTCTTGTAATCTTTGTCATCCAAATGATCTGGATAACCACAACACATATGCATAATTTTTTTAACATCGCTTGGTACACCGTGAAAACATCTCTCAATACCTTCCATACCAAAGGATGATGCGTCATTAACTTGCCGCGCAAACAGAGGCTCATCAACCTGAATATATCGGCAACCTGCGTCCACTAGCCTTAGTATTTCTTTGTTGATTGTATCGGCCAGGTCTCTATTGAGTTTTGGGCGGTCATCGTAATAACAGTCGGCCGTTGTATCCATAATAGTAAGTGGTCCCGGTAGGGTAAATTTTATGGGAACTGGAGAAACTTTTTGACTACTAACGTAATCAAGGGCCGCATAGCCCACATTGGTGTGCTCTATTTTTTTTCTAATAGCCGGCAGGTGTGAGTCATATGCACCATCCCTGAAGACCCGACGCTCAAGATTTTTAAAATCAAAACCACTTAGGTATCTACAATGATAGTGCACATAATTTTCGCGACGCACTTCACCATCTGTGGGTATATCTATTCCAGAGTTAATTTGTAAACTGATCACTTCTTCAGCGGCTTTGATGAAAAGATGTTCGTCACTTTCTTTTGTATTCTCTTGATATTTAGTGAAGTTTTCTGTGACGCGCTCAGAATTCATCGCGCCCTCATTTCTGGCAGCATCAAACCAGTCTTCAATTGGGAGATAAGCTGGTTTAGGAAATGATCCGATTACTGTCGTTAAAAGTGAATGAGCCATTATTTTTTCGCCTGAATATAATAACTAAGGATTATCTAGATTTTAATTCATATCAACATTTGATGAGCAATAATTAACAAAATATGTGCTTTCTATATTTTTATTGATTTTTAATACATTCAGCCGCACACTCTCGGGAGAGTCTCGTTTATTCAATTCCAAGGGGGAAACTATGAAAGAAAAGAAAAACTCAACGCAGTCAGTTGGAATGGCTGCAAAAAACTTCAACCGTAGGGCTTTACTGAAAAGAGGTGCAGCGCTAGCTGCTTTGACGCCTACGGCTCCTATGTTTGTTAAGAATGCATTCGCTGCGACGAGTGGCGAAGTAAACGTGTTGATGTGGGGTGAATATCTACCTGACTCAATACTTGCAGATTTTAAGGCAAAAACTGGTATTACCGTAAATCATACAAAAATCGGTGATAATGGTGAAATTATAGCCAAAATGAAAGCAGGCGGCGGTGCAGGTTTTGATTTGGCCAGTCCAACCAACATGAGGGCCTTACAGTGGGAAAATCTCGGTGTGTTGGCGCCTTTTGATATGAATAAAATTACTAATATCGGAAATGTTAACCCAGGTATGGTAGCTGTTGGCGAAAGAGATTGGAACTTTGGTGGAAAAGGTTCTCACTGGGTGCCTCAGCTTTGGGGAACGGAATCAGTTTCTTGGCGTACTGACAAGTGGACACCAGATGGCCTACCTAGCTTTGGTGATCTTTGGGAGCCTAATCCTGGTATAAGCGGCGCTTTCATGATGGGCCGTACGTACTCTATGATGACTGGTTGTGGTATCTGGATGCATCATCAAGGCAAGATGGATTTCTGGTCCTCTTATAAAGATGAAGATACGATGCGCAAGAACTGGGAAACTATAACAGAGTATTGTATTTCTAAAAAAGGCAATCTTGTTAAGTTTTGGTCAGGTGCAGACCCACAAAAGCAAGGCTTTACTTCTGACGGTGTAGTCGTTGGTCAAACTTGGGATGGTCCAATTGTTTCAATGATGAAAGCAGGTGAGCCTGTTGCTTACCAAACGACTGATGAAGGTGCATTAGCTTGGGTTGATGGCATCACTTTATCAGCGAAAGCTGCGAATATTGATGAAGCATATGAGCTAATCAATTATAGCTTTACTCCAGAAGTTGGCGGAAAGACTATTAATGAAATTGGCTACAACTCAGCAGTGATTGGTGCCTCTGATCACTACACAGATGAGACAAAGGCGATTTCACAGGCGATCTATCCTGGTGATACAGCATCTAAGCTTAATGCTTGGCCACCTGAGCCACCGTGGTTTGCAGACGCTCGTGCTGAGTATGCTAATAAGTTTGAAACTGCATAATAAGTAATATTAAAAACGAGCGCTTAAGGTACCTTTGGCGCTCGTTTGCATTTAATTTCAACTGAAATAATCTTCACACTTTTGAGGTAAGACATATGAGCGCTGAAGTTGAGTTGCAAAATGTTTCCATAGCTTTTGGAAATTTTTACGCCGCAAAAAATGTGAATGTGAAAATAGGTGCAGGGGAATTCTTTAGTTTTCTTGGTCCCTCAGGTTGTGGAAAAACAACTCTATTGCGAGCGGTTTCAGGTTTTCTTGAGCCATCGCAGGGCAAAGTATTGATAGACGGTCAAGATATGTCTGGAATTGGCCCCAACAAAAGACCTACCTCTCTAATATTTCAGAACCTGGCACTATTTCCGTTAATGTCAGTTGCTGACAATATAGCTTTTTCACTTGAGGTCAGAGGTCACGATAAAGTCCAAAGGCGTAAAAGAGCTGACGAACTTCTGGACTTAGTAGCTCTGAATGGACAGGGCGATAAGAAAGTTCATGAGTTATCCGGTGGTCAAAAGCAACGAGTTGCAATAGCTAGGGCTTTGGCCGTGGAGCCAAAAGTCTTGTTACTAGATGAACCGTTATCTGCGTTAGATCTAAAATTAAGGCAAAAAATGCGAACTGAGTTGAGAGCCATTCAACAAAGAGTTGGCATTACTTTTATTTATATAACGCATGATCAGGGAGAAGCTCTCACTATGTCAGATAGAGTTGGCGTGATGAACGATGGGGAGCTAGAGCAAGTTGGATCTTGTTATGACGTTTATGAAGCGCCTTGCACACCATTTGTTGCGACATTTGTTGGAGAAAATAATGCCTTTTACGGAAAAGTAGAAAAAGTTGAAGGTGTTAAGGTTAAAGTGCAAACGGGTGGGTCATCCTTCATAGGTCAAGCTGGCTTAGGATTAGACAAAAAAAATTATAAATTCAAAGCTGGAGATGAGGTTATAATGTTTGTAAGGCCTGAAGCTATAAGCTTGAAAGGCAATTCTAAGAAGACCCAGAACTCGTTTTCGGCAGAGGTAAAAACTATCGAGTTTGAGGGAAACCTTAAGAATATATTTCTAAGATCTGCAGAAGACGTTGATATCAGATTTAGTGTTCCCAGCAGTTCTGATACTTCTGGAATGGAGCCATCTAAAAATGTCTCCCTTTCCTTTTCTCAGGATAACGCTGTTGTACTTCCAACCGGTGCCCTTGCTCTCGATTAAACAGGTTAAACGATGAATAGTTTTTATAAGAAAAATGGCCCCGTTATAGCTACATTTTTTCTTGTTGCGATAATATTTTGGTTAGTTTTTTTAATCGTAATACCTCAGTTATACATGCTTGATTTGTCGTTTAGGCCAAATTTGCCGCCGTTGCTAAGAGGTGGTCCAGATGATGTCTATACTTTAACGCACTACAAGCACTTTTTATATGGGTCAGAAACAAGCAAGGATGCATATAACTATGTAGATATTGGCGTTTTTCTTGATACGATTATCACAGCTGTTCTCGTTACAATTATTAATCTGTGCTTTTGTTATCCAATAGCGTTTTACATAGCAAAGTTAGCAACGCCAAATACAGCTCGCTTATTAGTTTTAGCTTTGGTTATACCATTTTGGATAAACGAGCTGCTGCGTTCTTTTGCTATCAGAATTTTGTTTGCAGGTGAGGGTGTTATTAACAATATCTTACTCGAATTGGGTTTAATCAGTACTGCAGTAAATTTCATCGCTTTAGATATAGCGCTCTATACTGGTTTAACTTACGCTTACATACTTTTGATGATTTTTCCTCTTTATAATGCATTAGAGACACTTGATACAAATCAACTTGAGGCGGCTAAGGACCTGGGCTCCTCTACAGTAAGAACACACTGGCGCATAGTAATTCCGCATGCAAAAGCGGGTATAGCCTCTGGCAGCACTATGGTTTTTATGTTGACGGCTGGGGCATTGGCTACGCCAGTAGTTTTAAGTAGTCCGAATACGTATTGGTTTACGCAACTGATTTATCAGTGGTTTAATATGAATGATAATTGGTCCCGAGGTTCAGCCTATTCAATTATACTGCTTGTCGTTTCCGTTACATTTGTGCTTTTGATGATGCGATTGTTTAAAGTTACAATTGGTGAGGTTGTTAGATGAAGCCCAGTCTCGCAATTCAAGCTTTTTTAGGTTTGTATATACTCATTTTCTTTGTGTATCTCTTTGGGCCATTGGTCATCATGAGTGTTACGGCTTTTAATTCAGCAGAATTTCCAGCGATCACGCCGTGGGAATGTTTTAGTTTTAGATGGTTTAATGAGGGTAAGATCGCTTATGATGGGCAGCGCCTTGCCGGTTTGGTTACAGACCGACCTTTACATGAAGGGATCATAACGAGTTTAATTATCGCCGCCGGTGTGGTGACTTTGTCTGTTCCGATTGGAATGGCTGCTGCCATCGTATTGACCCAAGTGAACAGCAGACTGCGCACTCTCTTCTACTCTATGTCTATTATGCCAGTTTTGTTTCCTGGTGTTATTATTGGCATCTCAACAGTTGTATTATGGGATCGTATTGCCACGTTGGGAGGCGATGGATTTATTTCAGAGTTAGGAAGAAATGGAATATTTTTAACGATTCTGGGGCAAACGTGTTTTATTTCAACATACTGTTTTTTGATATTTGTAGCGCGTTTGCAGAGGTTTGATACCACTCAGGAAGAAGCAGCGCTCGATCTGGGTGCAAGCCAATCCCAGGTTTTTATGAAAATTTTAGTTCCATATCTGATGCCTGCTATAGGTTCCTCGGCAGTAATTGCTTTTTTAGCATCATTCGAAAATTATAATACAACGGTTTTTAGTATTTTATCAGAGCAGACTCTGACTACAGTGATAGCCTCAAAAGTTAGATTAGGAATAAGTCCTGCTATTAGTGCTCTTGCACTTGTAATCATATGTCTCACATTGATAGGCGCTTTTTTATACGAAATTTCACGAAGGTCTAACCAAAGAAAAAAGGACCGTGAAAATAAAGTTAAAATGTTTAGTGAAATAAGTGGAAACAGGCTTGTTGAAGAGCGGCCTAAATTTTTTAAAATCCCTAAATCTATTTTTGTATTTCTGCTGCTTTTAATTTTAGCTGTTCTTACGTGGCAGCAGCTAATAAAAAATAATATGTATGGTGCTGAGTGCATTGAAAAAGCAGAAGCCTCTAAGAAATCCAACTTTGCTGATCAATTGAAACTTTTGCAGCAGAATGCAGAGGGTGTTGAAACGACTGACGAAAGCGAAGGGAATGCCAGCAGGTCAAAAGGTTACAATGATATTTTTGGTGATCAAAACTTATTTAAAGATTTTGGTGGTTTTGATTCTGACAAAAAAGAAGAAAGTGAAAATGGAGCTACTCGGTCCAATGAATATAACGATATTTTTAGTGATCCAAATTTGTTCAAAAATTTTGGTGGCTTTGATAACAAAGAGTAGTTATTTTTTTCAGGGCTTCCGCTTGTGTCTAATATCAGCGAGGAAAATTTTATGACTTTCGAAGAAATAAAATTGAAAATCTCAAAGCAAGAAATCGATACAGTTTTAGTCTGTATGGTAGACATGCAGGGCCGTTTGATGGGGAAGCGCTTCCATTCAGAAGCTTTTCTGGAAATGGCAGAAGATGAAACTCATTGTTGTAATTATCTATTGGCAACAGATTTAGAGATGGCAACTCCTGATGGATATGCATCAACAAGTTGGTCCACGGGATACGGTGATTACGTGATGAAACCTGATTTAGGGACGCTTCGCCCTGTGCCTTGGATTGAGGGAACCGCCATTTGCCTATGTGATGTATTGGATCACAACACACATAAGCCAATCCCGTTCTCTCCTAGAGAAGTTTTAAAAACTCAGATCTCAAAAGCTGAGGATATGGGGTTTAGCTCGATCATGGCTACGGAGCTTGAGTTTTTCCTTTTCCAAGGGACACACGATGAAATAGCAGCAAATGGCTTCCGTGAATTGAAGCCAATTTCCAATTACAATGAGGACTATCATATTTTTCAGACCTCAAAAGAAGAGCATGTTATGAGGCCAATCCGTAACTTTCTTCGGGATATGGGTATTCCAGTAGAAGGAACAAAAGGAGAGGCCGAGGCCGGACAAGAAGAACTTAATATCAAATATGCTGATGTTCTTTCTACAGCGGATCACCATACTCTCGCAAAACATGGCGTTAAAGAAATTGCGCACCAACAGGGTTACGCTGCTACTTTTTTGCCAAAATGGAATAAAAATCGCGTTGGCTCTGCGTCACACGTGCATCAATCTTTGTTTAGAAATGGTTCAAATGTTTTCTATGACGCTAAAGCGCCAATGTGTAAATCTAAAATAATGGATCATTATTTAGCGGGTTTACTCAAGTATGCCTCGGAGATAACGATTTTCTTAGCTCCATATGTAAATAGTTATAAACGATTTGCAAAAGGTACATTTGCTCCCACCCATACTGTTTGGTCTGTTGATAATCGTACAGCGGCATTTCGTGTTGTTGGTGACCGAAGTAAGTCCATTCGAATAGAGTGCCGCACTCCTGGTTCTGATATGAACCCGTATCTAGCAACTGCTGCAATGCTGGCTGCAGGACTTAAGGGAATAGAGGAAGAACTTAAGCTTCCGTCTCCATATGATGGCGATGCTTACTCGGATAATGAAAAAAACCAGATCCCTAAGACATTGAGAGATGCGAGAGATCAACTTTTATCATCGAAGATGCTAAAAGAGGCTTTTGGAGTAGAGACGATAAATCACTATGCTCGGGCAGCCGAGTGGGAATTGGAAGAATTTGATAGTGTCGTTACGGATTACGAGATTATGCGAGGATTCGAAAAAGCATGACGCTTCAAGCTAATTGGTCTTATCCAACCAATGTAAAATTTGGTCCAGGCCGCATCAAAGAACTGGGTGAAGCTTGTTTGTCTTTGGGTATAAAAAACCCGTTGCTTGTGACGGATAAAATATTAGCTCAACTTGATATTACCCAAACTGCGCTGGCTATATTGAAGTCCTCAGGCTTTGAAAGCCCAATCTTTTGTGAAGTTGACCCTAACCCCAACGAGGTCAACCTTGAAGCTGGTCTAAGTGCTTACAGAAAAGGAAACCACGATGGTGTTGTCGCTTTTGGTGGAGGTTCAGGCATAGATCTCGGAAAAATGGTTGCTTTCATGGCGGGTCAGAAGAGGCCCATTTGGGATTTTGAGGACGTCGGAGACTGGTGGACACGTGCCGACAGCGCAGCCATAGCTCCCATTGTTGCAGTTCCGACCACTGCTGGAACAGGATCAGAAGTTGGCAGAGCAAGTGTAATAACAAATTCAAATTCACACGAAAAAAAGATTATTTTTCACCCAAAAGTTTTGCCCAGTGTTGTGATTTGTGATCCTGAATTGACTGTAGGCATGCCACCATTTGTAACAGCGGGAACAGGGCTTGATGCTTTTGCTCATTGTGTCGAAGCTTTCAGTTCACCTCATTATCATCCGATGAGCCAGGGTATAGCTGTTGAGGGAATGAGGTTGGTTATTGAGAACCTACCAAAAGTTTATAGTAATCCTAAAGATATTGAGGCCAGATCGCACATGATGTCTGCTGCAATGATGGGGGCTACAGCCTTTCAGAAGGGTCTGGGGGCGATACACGCGCTAAGCCATCCCATTGGCGCCATGTATAACACGCACCATGGAACCACAAATGCTGTGTGCATGCCGGCTGTTTTAGATTTGAATGCTTCTAAAATAAGTCAGCGATTTGATCAGGTTGCAGGTTATATTGGCATACAAAATGGTTTTAAGGGGTTCTGTACTTTTGTTAGAGAGTTCAATGCATTTTTGAAAATTCCAATGAACTTAAGTGATCTTGGCGTAGTAAACGTCGATGTAGAAAAACTGACCGAAGCAACTCTAAAAGACCCAAGTTGTGGTGGCAATCCAGTTACACTCAATAGTGAAAATGTAACTAAGCTAATCAAGGACTTATTGTAAGATTACGTAGTTTATTTCTGCATTATTTTGTTATACTTTGGGTTAATAAACTTTCTTTTTCTTCTAATTGGTCAATGACAGTAAAGTGATCCTTTCCTGGATCATAATAACTTTCAATATTTTTTGATTTTTTTGACCAAGCTTCAGTGAGTATCCTATTTTGCCTTAAGAATTCCGGTCGTTCATTCGCTCCTACCCAACAAGTTAGTTTTGTATCTATAGGATCATATAAAAAACAACTTTCGTGCACTGCTTCTTCATCGTCCAGTCTAAGTATGTCGTTTAATCTCGTCATTAATAACGGCCGCAAATCGTAAAGACCTGAGACTGAAATTACCTTATCTATATGCTTACCTATATTCTTTTTAAGAAAATTTTTACAAATCATTCTGGATGCTAAGTGCCCGCCTGCTGAGTGGCCAATCATACGGACCGATCCTTTACAATCTTCAAGAATTTTATAAACCAGTTTAGATATAGAATGAGTTATTTGTGTGATTTTGACATCGGGAGCTTGAGGATAGCTTGGAATTATGACGCTCCAGCTTTGAGACAGCATGCCCTGAGCGGTAAACGACCAATGTTCACGCCCAGTTCTAAACCAGAAACCGCCATGCAAGAAAATTATAGTCCCTCTGCTTTGTTTCTTCGGTAAAAACATATCGTACTTTTCTCTAGGATGATCGCCATATGGGATACCCAATTCAATTTTCCCTATTGTTGTAGAATTACTTTTGAATGATGATGATCTTTCCCTCCACTCTTCGATGAGAGAGTTTGGGTTGTCGACATTTACAAAATTATTGAACGCATCATCCCAATCTAATTTCCACATTATTAAAAATTCTCCGTAGGGTTTAAACACCAATAAATTCTTGGGTAACCTCATTTGATAACTGATCTATATTTCCCCGCCATACAGTTCTGCCTTTTTCAAGAATAACAACTTTGTCACAAATCTGGCGAAGCTCCTTAATAGATTTATCAATGATTAAAATCGCTAAACCAGTATCATTTCTTAAAGTTTTTATAGCAGACCAAATTTCTTGGCGAATAATTGGAGCTAATCCTTCAGTCGCTTCATCCAAGATCAGTAGGCGAGGGTTAGTCATTAAAGCGCGAGCTATGGCAAGCATCTGCTGTTCTCCACCCGAAAGAGATGATGCTACTTGGCCACTTCTTTCTTTTAGTTTTGGAAACAAGTTATTTATTTCTTCTAGGTTCCATCTTCCTTCTCTAGATGCGGCAATAAGGTTTTCTTTAACTGATAGTTGGCCAAAAATTCTTCGGCCTTCAGGCACAAGTCCAGCTCCAAGTCGAGATATTTGAAAACTCTTCAGTTTACTAAGATTTTTACCTGAAAATAATAACTCGCCCTTTGTTGGTATCATTTGAAAAATTGATTTCACTGTTGTGCTCTTACCGGTGCCGTTGCGCCCCATTAAAGCTACAATTTCGCCTTCATTGACCTCTAGATTTACATCAAATAAGGCCTGGCTCTCTCCATAATAGGCTTTTAGTGATGATAAAGATAAAAGGCCCATATTATCCCTCCCCCAAATATGCTTTCTGTACTTCTGGATCTTTTTTTATTGAGCTGGCTTTATCTGAGGCAATGACGCGACCATAATCTAAAACGGTTATTCTATTCGCGAGAGCAAAAACAGCGTCCATATCATGTTCAACCAATAATATCGGAGCGCGCTCTCTCAGTTTATCAAGGAATTCGGTTAGCTGCTTTGTTCCATCACTGCCAAGTCCAGCCATCGGTTCATCCATAATGAATACTTTTGGTTTAAGGGTTAGAGCAATTGCAACTTCTAGAAGTCTAAGCTGCCCATGGCTGAGGGTAGCAGTTTTCAGGTTTATAAGATCTTTTAACCCAACAAGCTCGAGGCAACATTCTGCTTCGTCTCTAAGGATGGAATTTTTTAGGACTGGATTAAAAAATCTCCAATGTTTTCCCGATGCGCCAACAGACCCTAGAATAGCATTTTCTAAAACGGTGTCTTCTTTTGCCAAAGCAGATATTTGAAAAGTCCGACCAATTCCCAAGAATGCACGCTTCTCGGTAGGAAGATTGGTTATATCTTTACCAAGCAAAAAAACCGATCCTTTATCTGAAGATAGGGATCCGCATATTTGAGAAATTAAAGTGGATTTTCCCGCTCCATTGGGTCCGATGACCGCATGAATTTCATCCTTATGAATATCGATTGAAACATCTTGAACTGCAACCAATGATCCAAATGTCTTACACAGTTTACTAGCTTCAAGGACAGGGTTATTCATGCTGCGCATCCTCTTGGCATAGAAGGCCAATAATCCCACCCTTTCCAAACAGCACAATTGCTAGAAGGATAAACCCTAGAAATATGTGCCAGTAGTCACTTACTCCTCCTATTAAGTGCTCAAGCCAAACAAAAATTAATGCTCCTATAACTGGTCCAAATAAACGGCCTACGCCTCCAATTATTATAAATACAATGAACTCGCCGCTAAGTTGCCAACTAAACATGCTTGGGCTTACAAAACGATTTAGATCTGCAAATAAAGCACCAGAGAGCCCAGTGATAGCTCCTGACAATATAAATGCTGTTAACTGTAGTTTATGGAAATCAAAACCCACAGCTTCAATACGTTGTCTAGACTGTCTTGATGCATTTAGCGCAAGTCCGAAGGGAGACTTAATCAGTCTTCCCATAAAGAAAAGTACAATCAAAAGGATAACACAGCAAATGCTAAAGAATTGTATTGGATCCAACGTATTCAAGCCTGGGAAGTTATTTCTTACATAGATAGAAAGGCCATCTTCTCCCCCATAAGCGCTCCAAGATGTTGAGAAGTAATACATCATTTGAGCAAATGCCAAGGTGATCATTATGAAATAAACGCCAGTTGTTTTGAGGGATATCATTCCAATAATAGCAGCCAACAATGCTGAGGCTGCTATAGTGATGATCCAGATTATGGGCATAGACTTGGTGCCTTCAATTAAAATAGGCCACTCAACCAGCGTCACATAATTTTGGGAATGCCAGGCTAATATACCCATAACGTAGCCACCTAAACCGAAAAAAGCAGCATGCCCAAAACTTATAAAACCGCCTGTTCCAAGCGCAAGATTTAGTCCAACTGCAGCAATTGCAAATATTACAGCTCTAGTCATTAAAGTAATAGTAAAGGGCTGATCATTCCAATATGCGAAGATAGGAACGAATATAAGTAAACCCAAAACAAAGATATTTAGATGGCGTTCTTTTATCATACTTTTTGTCCGAATAGACCTGTTGGTCGCCATACTAAAACAATGCTCATAAGAATGTAGATTGACATTGACGCAATTGATGATCCGACATTTGTTGCCGTAGCTAGGTCCATAAAAAGGCTAAAAAACTTGGGTAAAAATATTCCCCCTAGAGTATCCGTCAGACCAACTAAGGTACTCCCAATAAGAGCCCCTTTGATAGAACCTATGCCACCAATTACAATTACGACAAAAGCTAGAATAAGAACGGGTTCTCCCATTCCAACTTCGACAGACTGAATTGCTCCTACTAATGCACCAGCAAGGCCCGCTAAGGCAGCACCAAGAGCAAATACAAAGGTATAAAGTTTTGAAATATTAACGCCCAGTGCAGATACCATTTCCCGGTCGTTTTCACCCGCACGGATTTGTATGCCAAGGCGTGTTTTCGTTATTAAGAGACTGAGACCTGCACCTATAATCAGGCCAAAGACAATGAGAGTAATTCTATACAATGGATACTGAATACCCCCAGGTAGTTTCACTGCACCTTGCAGATATGAAGGAACATCCAAGTAAAGTGGAAAGGATCCAAAAACCCAGCGCGTACCTTCTGAAAATATCAGAATTAAGGCAAATGTTGCCAAAACCTGATCTAGATGATCCCTGTTGTATAGCTTTCGTATTATTGTCATTTCGACAATAGCACCCGCCAGCGCTGCGCCAGATAGGGCTGCTGCTAGTGCCAAGATGAACGAACCAGTTGCACTGGCTACTGTAGCGGCTAAAAACGCCCCAATCATATAAAGAGAACCGTGGGCTAGGTTAATTAGGCCCATTACCCCAAAAATAAGTGTAAGACCTGCTGACATCAAAAATAACATTATCCCAAACTGTAGGCCGTTTAAGATTTGTTCAGCTATTAAAACGAAAGACATCTAGTTATTGGTAACTAACAAATGCTAAATATGTTGGGCCATTTTAAAAATGGCCCAACAGTCTTACTACATTTTGCAATCATCTACGTAAGCGTTGGAGTGATTTTCCAATACCATAGACAACACCTTATTTGTGAAGACATCACCTTCCTGGATAACTTGGCGTGCGTAGATAGATTGGATTGGATGTTGATTGCTGGCAAAACTAAAATCGCCACGGGTACTTTCAAAGTCTGCAGCACGTAATGCGTCGCGAAATGCTCCAGCATTTTTGACATCTGCCTTTTCCAATGCAGAAATCACCAGATTAGCTGTATCAAAGCCTTGGCTGGCATAAAGTGATGGAAGACGTCCATAGGCATCCTGAAAACTTTTAACGAAGGCTTTATTTGTCGCGTTATCTAGATCTTTATTCCACTGAGATGTGTTCACAACACCGAGGGCAGCAGCACCAACAGCTTGTAGAATTCCTTGATCAAAAGAAAATGCTGGACCAGTTAAAGGAATATCAACGCCTGAGGCTGCATATTGCTTCAGGAATGAAATACCCATACCGCCAGGCAGAAAGAAGAAAACATTTTCGGCACCCGAGGCACGTATTTGAGCAATCTCTGCTGCATAATCCGTTTGGCCGAGTTTAGTATAAAGCTCTCCTGCGATATCTCCCTTAAAGGTACGTTTATATCCAACAATTGCATCTTTACCAGCTGGATAATTCGGTGCCAAAACGAAAGAATTCCCAACACCAGCAGAGTTTGCATATGCACCAGCTGCCTCGTAAAGATTATCATTTTGCCAGGCGACGTTGAAATAATTTTCGTGGCAACCCTTGCCAGCAAGTGCTGATGGACCAGCGTTTGGCGATAGGTAAAACTTACCCTGAGCCGTTACTGACGGTACAACAGCCATGGCTAAATTTGACCATATGATCCCGGTCAGTATGTCTACTTTTTCAGACTGAACCATTTTATCGGCTAGTTTGACCGCTATATCTGGCTTTCGTTGGTCGTCTTCAATAATTACCTTTATATCGGATCGTCCTGATTGATTGATTGCGAGCATAAAGCCATCTCTAACATCAACACCTAAGCCGGCGCCACCGCCAGAAAGTGTTGTTATCATTCCGATTTTTGTTTCGGCTATTGCAGTTCCTGCAACAACTGAAAGCAATGCGGATATTATTATTGGAAATTTGAACACCTTTTTCATTATTTACCCCCCCTATTCAAATTTTTATAGAATCTGAGCAAACCATAACTAGAGCCATTTGCCAAGAAATGATTGCTTGCTCTAATTTGTCTTGATTTTTTTCACATAGCTTATAGGAAGGAATCGATGGTCTCTCAAACCGAACCTGGGGAGAGAGTTAAAAGGGAACGCAGTGCGGCGAAAGCTAAATCTGCGACTGCCCCCGCAACTGTAAGCGGATAGCGACGCTGGATAACGCCACTGTTTAACAACGGGAAGGCCCAGAAAAGCGAAAACCCGCAAGTCAGGAGACCTGCCATTGATCACCCTATCTGGCAGCGGGGCGCTGCAAGGATTACGGACCTTCCGTCGCGGTGACAAAGAAAACCGTCAAGGGAGGGATAATCCTTCCAATGATAAAAAGTAACTTTATGCACTTTAGAGTGTGCATCAACCTTATAGGGTAGGTAGGATGAAATCTTCTATTAAATTATCAACTGTTTTACTACTGACTACAGCACCTGTTTTTGCCGAAGAATTAATTGTATTAGATGAAATTACTGTGACAGCAGGTTACACAGACACTGGAATTGATGAAACTGGCGCGAGTGTTTCCGTCATAAGTGAGCTAGAATTGCAAAATGCAACTCTAGGAATTTCGCAAGCATTTGAAAGTGTTCCTGGCGTTTCCATGGATACAAACGGTGGTTTAGGAACAACCACAGGAATTTCAGTGCGTGGGTTGCGGCCAAAATATATAAATGTCCGCATCGATGGGATGGATGTTACTGACCCTGCAGGGACACAGACATCTTATGATTTTGGAGCCCTGCCAGGAATGGGTTTAGGTCAAGTAGAATTTATTAAAGGTTCACAATCAGCAGTGTTCGGGTCAGAGGCCGTTGGTGGGGTTATTAACTTGAAAACGCTGTCTTCAGACGAGAAAGGGTCAAGAGGAAAAGTTACTTCTGAGGTAGGTTCCTATGACACATATGCAGCCGGCCTATCATATGAAAGAGTTGGTGATAACGGTTTTGCGGCACTTTCTCTTTCTAGAGTACAAACAAAGGGATTTTCTGCTAAAAAAACTGGAGCTGGAGCAAACGAAGCTGATCCATATTCTAGCAATCATTTAAGGTTCGCGTTTGAACACATGGCCAATGAATATCTAGGTTTTAATTTAGCAGCACTTAGCTCATCTGAAACCAGTGATTACGATCAATTCTCTCCTTTAACTGATAAATTAGATCGCGATACGCAATCTGTAAAAATTGGTCTAGTTTTGAATTTTGCGGGAATTACTAATGAAATTTCAATAACAGAAGGTGATCTAACCAGGAAATATACGGGTTCGACCTATGACAGTGATCGTCAGGATATTGAATATAAGGGGCAAACCTCAATTGGTGAAACTAAATTAATATTTGGTGCAGCAAGTTCAAAAGAGGCGATGGTTTCTACTTGGGGCGATGAAGGAAGTGATACAGAAAAAGCTGTTTTTGTTGATCTGCTCAGAAAAATTTCCAACTCAATGGATGTTTCAGCAACTATAAGGCAAACAGAATCCGATGACTTTAGCTCAAATACATCCTACAGGCTTGCAGGAATTTACAATTTAGAAAGTGGTATCAGGTTGCGTGCAATGGGCAGTACTGGTTTTCGTGCACCTTCTCTTTACGAGCGCTACTCCGGTAATGCTATCGACTTAAAACCGGAAGAAAGCCAAACTCAGGAATTAGGACTTGAAAAGATATACGAAGATGGTTCATCCGCGCGCGTTACAGTTTTCAATACAAAGATTGAAAATCTTATCGAATTTGACACGTCGCTAGTTACCGGCTCAACTCCTTGGGGAGACTACGGACAAAGTAATTCCGTTTTAAAATCGCAGGGATTAGAAGTAGAAGGAATTTGGAAAATGAGTGATAATATTTTCCTTAAAGGAAGCTACACTTATACAGATGCAAAAGAAGGAACAACTCAAGCTGTTAGAGTTCCAAAGTATGATTATTCGGGATCTATTTCTGTTGATCTATCACCCGAAATAACTTCAAGTTTAAGCGTAAATTATATAGTCGATTACAAAGATACAATAGGTGATATGCCTGATTATACTGTTGTAAATGCCTCCTCTAAATATTCTTTTAATGAAAAACTCGAAGGATATTTGCGCATCCAAAATTTAATGGATGCTGATTATGAAACAGTAAAAGATTTTAACACAGGTGGGCGGCAGATCTTTGCTGGTATTCTTGCAACTTTTTAAAAATATATTAGGCAATGTGGCCCTTCTTTTCTGGGCCACTTTTACCTATGCAGCGCCTCAAAAAATTGTGTCGCTCAATTTATGTACTGATCAGCTTTTAATGTTGCTTGCGGATCCAAATCAAATAGCATCTTTATCAAAAATTGTGCACGATCCAAATGTATCATTTTTAGCAGAAAAATCGACAGAATTTAAAAAAAATCGAGGCGATGCTGAGGAAATTTTTATAGATAATCCAGATCTTGTAGTGGCTGGAGTGTATACAGAAAAAGCTACAGTTCAAATTTTGCAATCTTTGGGTGTTCGGGTCGAAATTTTTCCTATCGAACAAAATTTTGACGATATTATTCAAAATATAAGAAAAATGGGTCTACTCGTTGGGCATTCAGAGCGTTCAGAAAGAATGATCGATGACTTTAATATTCGTTTAGAAGAACTGAAATCTGGAATTACTGAAAGACCACGCGCCGCTATATATTCTGCTAATGGTTATACCACTGGTACAGATACAATGTCTGGACAAATTTTAAAAATAGCAGGCTTCCGTAATATAACAGAAGAGGTAGGAATGTCATTTGGTGGAACACTACCATTGGAAACTTTAGTTATGTTGCAGCCAGATTTAGTGATAACTGGTAAAGCATATCCGGGGCATTCTAGATCTGAGGAAATTTTAAAGCATCCAGCGTTGCGCCCTTTTAAGTCTATAACTCAAACTGATGCTAAATGGATCTGCGGCACACCAGCGGTCTTGGATGCAGTGGCAGAGCTGCAACGTGCTCATCCAGAAAAAGGCTTAAGGTGATGCGGCTAGGGTTATTTTTGATATTTTTAGTAACATTACTTTTTCTTTGTTCTCTATTGATTGGACATACACAGGCGCCTCTATCCACTAGTTTAAAGGCACTGATTTCTGGGCAAGGTTCTCTTGGAACAGTTATGCAAGAAATTAGGCTTCCACGGGCCATTTTAGCAGTTTTAGTTGGGGGATCTTTGGGTTTAAGTGGTGCGGCAATGCAGGGTTATCTGCGCAATCCTCTAGCAGAACCTGGGCTAATTGGGATCTCTGGGTCAGCTTCATTGGGGGCTGTACTATCCTTGCAAACAGGTTTTGCTTCAATGTTTTGGCTGGCCTTACCCTTATCAGCCTTGGGAATGTCAATCTTCGCTGTGTTCTTAATTATATTACTTTCTGGTAAGCAAGGACGCTCATTGACTTTGATTTTGGCGGGTATAGCAATCAGTGCGCTTGCTGGTGCCATGACATCATTAGTTTTGAACTTATCACCGAACCCATACGCAACTGCCGAAATCGTCTTTTGGATGATGGGGTCTTTGGCAGATAGATCTTTTGATCACGTATGGATTGCTTTGCCATTTAGCGTTTTGGGGGCAATGATGATTTTATCACTTGGCCCTGCACTCAATGCTCTGACTTTAGGTGAAGATACAGCACAAACTATGGGTATTAACCTAGTCAAAACACGCTATGCATTGGTAATCGGTGTGGCAGCAATGATTGGGGCAACAACCGCCGTTGCTGGTGCTGTTGGATTTGTTGGATTAGTAGTTCCACATATTCTAAGACGCTGGGTTAAGTCACAACCATCTAGTTTAATGTGGGCATCAATGTTAGGTGGCGCTGCCTTAGTTTTAGCAGCTGATATATTAGTTCGCTTGGTATTACCTGATCGTGATTTAAAACTTGGAGTAGTCATGGCCATTCTAGGAGCACCGCTATTTTTACATCTTATTTATAAAACGCGAGCTGAATTATCGTGAGCCTTATGAATTTGGATAAGCTTTCGGTTTTTCGTGGGGACTGTCCAGTCGTGGATACTGTCTCTCTGGTACTTGAGCCTGGCGATTTTGTTGGACTAATAGGTCCAAATGGTGCTGGAAAGACAACTTTAATGCGCGCTGCTCTTGGTATTTTAGAACATACTGGATCTTCTTCTTTATCAGTGATGCCACAATCAGATCGAGCAAAGCAAGCAGCATGGCTACCACAAGTTAGAGAAATTGCTTGGGGGCTGAGTGTTCGTGATTTGATAGGTTTGGGGCGCTTACCATTTGGACCAATTCAAAAAAATGATATGCATGTGGAGGCAGCAATAATTAAAATGGAGCTCAATGCTTTTTCCGATCGTATTGCTACGCAACTTTCGGGTGGTGAGCAGGCACGAGCATTAATTGCCCGCGCTTTGGCGCAAGACACTCCAATTTTGATGGCCGATGAGCCAACAGCAAGCCTTGATCCAGCAAATCAAATTAGCACGCTGAAAACCTTTTCAGAGCTGGCGGAGGCTGGCAAAGGAATAATTGCTTCAATTCATGATCTAGGTCTAGCTGCGCGCTACTGTACAAAATTGGCATTGCTTGATCGAGGAAAATTAGTAGCTTTTGGGCCTGCTGATGCAGTGTTAACACCAGATAATTTGCGAACTGTTTTTTCTATCGAAGCACATTATGAAAAAACCAAGGAAGGCATAATTTTTCAGCCTTTGTCTGTTCTTAAAAAAAGTAATAAAAATTCTGCTCAGGGAGATACCTTGAAATGATAACACACTTACAAGATGCACTGAGTGTTGGAGGGCCAGCATTATGGGTAATTTTTGGAATATCAATTGTATTAGTAACTGTTGGGCTTTGGAAGTTTTGGCATCTCATTAAATTAGGAGCGTGGAATAAAAAGCAAGCCGATGAAATTCTAAAGCTTTGGTTGGAAAAAAAAGTTGAGCCAGTTGATGCTAATCAGCAAAATATAAGGGCTAAAATTTTGGGCCAAACCATTTTGGCGATTTCTGACAGGAGTTATACCAACGAAATGGTCAGAGAAGAATGTGTGCGGCTGGCTAATAATGATCTAAAGGAAGCAAGGCGTGGTTTAAGGGTCATTGATTTAATAATTACCATTGCGCCATTAGTCGGTTTGCTAGGAACCGTATTAGGAATGATTGAAGCCTTCCAAGCTCTTCAGGATAGTGGAGCTCAGGCGGACCCTTCAGCTTTAGCAGGTGGCATTTGGGAAGCTTTATTAACAACTGCAGCAGGTATGGGAATTGCTATTCCAGCATCAATTTTACTGAGTTGGTACGATAGCGTAGTCGACAATGTTCAGGCAGATATAGAAAATTTAGCGACACAGGCCATATTGAGGACAAGTTAGATGATACAGCTCAACACAATCAGTAGAAGAAGGCGCCCAAGTCTAACTCCCATGATTGATGTAGTCTTTTTGCTTCTTATCTTCTTTATGCTAGTTGCGCGTTTTGGTGTTGATAAAGTTATTGATATCAACTTGCCTTCAGCCCTTGGCCAAAATGCTCAGTATGAAGGTGCACCACGTTTAGTTGAGATAAAACCGGGTAATATTGTATCATTGAATGGGTCTGAAATCCCTCTCGATCAGCTTTCAAATAATTTAAGTGAATTAATGCCATCTCCAAATGCACTGGTAATTTTACGAAGCAGTGCAGAAGCAAATACTCAGGATTTACTTGATGTCTTGTTATATCTTAAATCCGAGAAAATTACGAATGTGTCAGTTCTTGAGCCTGAAAATGAATTTTAGAAAAACTTCATATGGCAGTGAAAAAGAAAATATTGTTCCAATGATCAATATAGTTTTTCTGCTTTTGATTTTTTTCCTTATTACATCTTCTTTAGTTCCTCGGCCTGTAGAAAAAATTGAACGACCTTTTGGTTTGAGTGATTCAAATGTAGGGGACCCAAATTATCTATTTATTACTGGCAGTTCTGAAGTTATGTATCTCGGTCAAACTGGAGAAATTGCTTTGGATTTAATTAAAAAAAGTGAACCAACTACGCTGACTATAGAAGCAGATCGGAATTTGGCAGCCAACAAGTTAATTTCACTTTTGAGTAAGCTCAATGACATGAATATTCCTCATTTAGAGATAATTGTTAGTGATCACACCAATGAGTCCCACAAATGAAGATTTTTGAGGCAATAAGTTTTGGTGCGATTGCAATAAGTTTGCATATCATAGTGGTTTCGTTTTTTTTGCCGGAAACACTTGGCTCTAATCAAAATGGAGAGGATGGAGAGCAAGAGATTATAACTTTGAGTTCTTTATCTTTCAGCGCCTCAGATTTAGTTAAAGCTTGGGAAACTTCACCAGAAATAAAATCATTAGTTCCAGCTTTATTGGGCACTCCTCAATCTCTTTCTGTTAATCTACCATTTACAAAAGGTGTTACAGATCTTGATAAAGAAATTGGATCTATAAGCGATCTAAAACTGCTTCAAAATGATCTTAGTGTTTCGAGACCCATAATTCCTGCAGCATTCGCAAATAGAGCCTATTCTACGGTTAGCGTTGATCAGGCGATTATGCAAAATAATGATAATATTCTTCTAGATTTGCCTGATACGAAAGATACCAGCCCAATCAAAGAAAACTATACCATTAGCAAAAAAAACCCTAATTTGGCGACATTCAAACCGCAAATTGACATAAATAGTGTAGCGCCTGCCGATCAATTTAATAAATTGCAGGCAAAAAATGAGCTGGCTAGTCGACCAGAGCAATCAGCATCAGAAGTAGAAAAATCTCAAAAAAGGCTACCAAAGCAAATAGATAAGCAATCACAGTCATCTTCTGATGAGGCTGAAGGAACAAGAGAAAAACTATACTCTTGGGGCTCAAAAATTCACAGCGCTATAGAACGTAAGAAATTCTATCCAAGCGGAACACGAGCTCAAGGTCGGGTCATTCTAAATATCACTGTTCACTCTAGTGGTCGTCTGGTTAAAACAGAGATTGCTAAATCTTCGGGTGCGGTTTTGCTTGATAATGCTGCTCTTACCGCTGTTAAACGTGCTCAGTATCCTGTAGCACCAGAAGGTCTTTTCGAAGATAAATATCGCTTTCAAGTACCTATAAAAATGTCTCGAGATTGATAGATAATTAAGTCGTGATGTCTACAGTGATCCAGTCGCCGAAATTTGTTGTTTCGAGGGGCCAGTCTGCAGCTGATTTAATGTAAGGCTCTCCAGTGTCTATGAGGAATCGAACGGCTTTAATGACTCCAGCATGGGTTACCCAGATTTGGTCTTCATTCCTATTTTTTGCGTTTTTCATCAATTGCCAAACTCTATCAAGAAGTTGTCCAGTGCTTTCACCCCCACCAAAGGCGTGGTCGTTAAAGTCTTCCGTCCATAAATCAATGGCAGATTTTGGCACATCGTCCCACAGATTGCCTTCCCACTCACCGAAGTCCATCTCAGCTAATCGTTCTTCTTCTAAGAGATTGAGATTAAGTCGCTTGGCCAGTAAGTTAGCGAGCTGCTTTGTGCGTTGACGAGGTGATGTTAATAGAACTTTCACCCCAGAGTTTTCAGACAAAGCAGTTATTAATTTATCTGTGGCCATTTCAGTAAGAGATTGATCGGCACTGACATCGAGCCGTCCATAGCATAAACCTTTTTCAACTAAAGGCTTTGCGTGTCTGACAAGCCATAGCTTCATGCCTGCATGACCAGTAGTAAGCCAAGGTAAAAACCAATTTCACATATTTGCTGTGTTGCGCCTAATCCATCTCCAGTGAACCCCTCTAATCGTCTAGCGAGGAGTCTGAACATCCAAATTAAAGCTATGACTGCTCCGACCACGGCACCCCACCACGGGACATCAGGATATAGAAAATGTAAAAGAATAAGAGATGCTAACCACCAAATTGTGCCTACAGAAAAAGTGGGCCAGGATATTGCATCTGATAAAGGTTTGGATTTAGATCCAGCTTCATCGCCTACATGAGACTGAAAACGAATTAAAAATAGTGGAGTAAAACGGGAACTTATGTGGGCACCAAAAAGTGCCAAGCAAGCCAATATGATATCTTGTTGTCCTAGCAAGGTCAGCAGTGATATTTTTCCCCCCAATGCAATGATTAAAGATAAAGTACCAAATGATCCAATTCTAGAATCCTTCATAATTTCCAAGGCTTTTTCACGCTTCATGCTTCCACCAAGGCCGTCAGTTAAGTCTGCTAGCCCATCTTCATGGAAGGCGCCAGTGAGCATTAAGCCAACAAATGTTGATGCAAAGGCTGCAACCAAGGGAGTTGCAGGCAGATCGGGTAATTTAGAAGCTATCAACCAATAACTTAGGGCCGTGATAACGCCCACAATCCAGCCAACGGCAGGGAAATATGCAGCACTTTTACGTAGGGCCTCAGGACTATAATCGACCCACTCCCCCAAACGTCCCTTTATGGGAATCCGGGTAAAAAACTGAAGCGCTAATAGAAAATAACGAATGGATTTAATTAAGCGCTTCATCTTTAATATCCAAAACTGTGTTATTCATTTGCTTTCATCATCACGAGAAACGCCGGCAGCTTCAAAACTCGCCATCTCTCGCAAAATTGTACAGGCTGACATTAGAAGAGGCCAGGCTAATGCAGCTCCTGAGCCCTCACCAAGACGCAATTTTAAATCCAAAAGAGGTTCAGCGTTCATCGCATCTAACATAAGGGAATGACCTTGTTCATCTGAGCGGTGAGAAAAAATACAATAATCCAGAACTTTGGAACGTATTCGGCTTGCCACTAAAACGGCGCTTGAAGCTATAAATCCATCAACCACAATAACCTTTCCTTCTGATGCGGACTGAATTACAGCGCCTGCCATTGTCGCTATTTCATAACCACCAAAGGCGGCCAGCGCAGCAAGGGGATTTTTGGCGTCTTTATGTTTTTCCAAGACTTTTTCTAAAATTGATGTTTTTTTCTTTAGATTAGAACCAAACATACCAGTTCCAGAACCAGTGCAGGAAGAAATATCGTTGTCTGTGAGTCTTGCAAGCAGCATCGCAGCTGCTGAGCTATTTCCAATCCCCATCTCTCCAATAAGCACAGCATTTCCTTCAAGCTCACTAACAATACTCATACCATTATTTATAGCCTGCTGGCATTCCTCATTACTCATCGCTGGTCCTTGTAGAGCGTTTTTAGTACCCTTTGATACTTTTTGGATAAGAAGGCCCTCTCGAGGTTCAAAGTCATGCCGTACACCACAGTCTACTACATTTAATGAAATATTGTTTTGTTTTGAGAGAACACTAACGGCCGCCCCACCAGCTAGAAAGTTTTCGACCATCTGCCAGGTTACATTACTTGGATAGGCGGAGATGCCTTCAGCGGTTAGGCCGTGGTCAGCCGCGCAAACAAGCATCTGTGGCTTTATTAATTCAGGGTTTTCATTACCCAGTATAAGGCCAATACGAAGAGCTAGATCTTCAAGTCGACCGAGAGCACCAATTGGTTTGGTTTTATTATCTAGCTTGTTTCGAAGCTTTTTGCCTAAATTGCTATTCAATAAAGGTGGCACATCTGGAAGAGTGTAAAATTCAGAGTTCTTCATAAATTTACTTAACTTTAAGGTTCAAACAATGCGATCGTTGGTTTTCAGTTAACTGAAAAATTTATTTTGTTGGAGTCAAAGTTTTTAGCTACCAACTCAGCAATAGCAAGAGAAGATGTTAGTCCAGGTGACTCAATACCTAGAAGGGTTATAATGTTATCCTTTGCGTGTATCACAAAATCCTTTGCTTCTACTCTAGGACGAATACCTGAATATCCTGGTATGAGCTCACGATCTTCTACGCCAGGCCAATATGTCCTTGCGGCATTTCGAAATTCGGCTTCAAGGTTTTTATCTACTTCATAAGTTGGTTGATTAACCCACTGAACATTAGGGCCAAGCTGCCCTCTCCTGTCTGTATCAATCGTATAATGTATACCGAGACTTTCTGTGCCAGGTACTGGATAGATAAGTGTTTGAAATGGTGCTTTACCAGCAATTGAAAAATAATTTCCTTTCGCAAAATTTTTGGGTAAAGGTGGTGCCTCAGGCCAGTACGATTTTGTGAGCTTATGTGCTCCATGTCCGGCAGCGTTTATAAGAAAGTCAAACTCAGCCTCAAATTCCTCTCCCCCACTTGTTCCGCTGACCAATATCTTTGAATTTTGAGTTATTTTTGTGATTTTTGTTTCTAAAGCCAAGCTGGCGCCATTAAGTTCGGCTTGATGCTGAAAAGACGCTGCTAACCCCGCGCTATCGACAATTCCTGTCGTTGGTGAAACGAGGGCAGAGATAGCAAACAAATTTGGCTCTCTTTCAACTGCATCATGACCACTTATCAAACCCAATTTCACCCCATTTTTTGCCGCCGTATCTCTTAACTTCAATAAAATTTGAGTCTCTTCGCTTGTTGTTGCAACTATCATTTTCTTGGTATTTGAATGAGGAACATTAAATTTTTCACAATATTCGTACAGTAAATTTTTGCCGCGAACGCAAAGCTTGGCTTTTAGACTATCAGTGGGATAGTAAATACCAGCATGAATGACTCCGGAATTTCTGGCACTTGTTCCAGTAGCAATATATTGCTCTTGTTCTGCTATAAAAACTTCGTAGCCTTTGTTAGACAGCTTTTTACCGCAAGCTAACCCAACTACGCCTGCTCCTATTACTATAACTGATTTACTCATGATTGATTTTTAATATACCGAACTTATGATTGTACAGTCATTCTGCATATTGAATGTTTAGTTTTAGCAGGATAATTGATCGACTAATAAACTAATAATTAGCAAGATTGTGATATAGCTATGCCAATTTCAGAAAAAGATCTTTTTGATGCAAGGACAGCTTGGGGTAATGGTCTTCTTGAAATTTCTAAAACCTTTGAAACTGAAGGTATTGAAATGGCAACCTCGGTAGCAAGTGATATGATCAATAATCTTTACGGGTTTAATTCAGGCAAAGTTCTTTTCAAGCCAACATTGAGTGGTGGAAGTCAAACTTTTCGTCCAACTAAGGAAGGTGCTCTTTCTTATTTTGTAGGGCACAATTCCGTTTACCCAAATGATAGTGGCTTTGGGATTAAACCTTGGCGAGAAGTGAAGTCAGATACTTCAGCGATTTTTATTGATAGTGATATTGCAATGTGGATGGGCTGGGTTACTTTTTTTGACATTAATGGTAAAATAACCAAGGTGGATAAAAGTTGGGGTTATAAACTTGATGATGACGGCATTATAAGGATAATATTGCATCATTCTTCTTTGCCATATTCACCATAGAATTTAAAAAGTGAGATTACGATTAATGACAACACACAAAATCTTAAGTCTTCTAGCTTTTTTATTTATTACCTCTGGATGTGAATCTTTAAACAAAGATTCAATATCAAACAGGTGGGAAACTACCTATTCTACAGATTTAGTTGAGAAAACTGAAGTGGTAGATGCTGTGCTAAATTCAAGTGTGGATTGTGTGCCTAAAAAGGGTAGCCTCTTTGGGTTTAGTCGAACTTGCAAAACATCTGGCTCTTTATTTAGCAACGTTCTCGCTGCGGACAAAATAGATAGTTCAACTGATGCCGTGACCAGAAAGAGTGATCAAAAATCATTTCAAAATTGCAAGATTAAAGAAAATACACTTTTTGGCTTGAGTCGGACTTGTGAAAGTTCTGATGCGCTTAGCAAAAGCCTTTCTAATTGAGTTAAACATCTTCTGTGAATACATACTGTCCATCAGATACTTTTTCTAACCAGGTAGCAACGCTTCCATTTAATGCTTCTTGAATAGCTATATGCGTCATTGAATTAGCAGCAGAGGCACCGTGCCAGTGCTCTTCGCCAGGTGGTATCCATACGGTATCGCCAGCCTTAATTAGCTGTGGAGCCTCGTTTCTTAAGCCTATTAGGCCTGTACCACTTATTATATATAGTGTCTGGCCAAGAGGGTGTGTGTGCCATGCTGTTCGTGCTCCTGGTTCAAAAGCAACTTTTAAAGCCCGTACTCTGGCAGGCTTAGCTGCCTCGATAATGGGGTCTTGCCACACAGTGCCTGTAAAGTACTCAGATGATGCTTTTCTTGTGGGTCGCGAATTGGATTTAATTATTTGCATTGCGTTGACCTTATTTTTAAATAATCATTTACAGTAGAATAATAAATATGAATTGGAAATGGGACTCCATATTTAGAAATGATAGGTATGAATGCAATGGCAAAATATATAGTGTATACCAAATGGTATCATGAAAAGGGTTTGAGACCTGCAGAAGAGATGCAAGATGGGATGCGTAAAAATGTAAAACCACTTTCTCCAGCAGAAGATGTTTTTTGGTGGAAGATGGATGACAACCATCACCAATCCATTACCATTTACTCTTCAGAGGATGCGGCAAAGAAGCATAGAGCAGAGCTGGAAGAATTTCGTAAAAAAAGTTCAAATGAATATTCAATAAAGATGGTCGAAGAAATTATGGGTCCGGTGATTGCTCAAATGTCAAAACTCTAACAAAAATTTAAAATTTTAGTTTTCGTTGCGGACGGAAAGCTGAGATGTTTCAAATAACCAAGCAATATTATTATCTTCCAGTGGCGTGGGATAATCGCCTGTAAAACAATGATCAGTAAATGCTGGATTGGTATCATCTCTGCCGTTTTTATACCCCATCGCTCTATAAAGACCATCAACCGAAAGGAACGACAAACTATCTGCCCCAATGTATGAAGCCATTTCTTCCTCTGACTTTAGTGATGCTAACAGTTGTGCTTTTTCTGGCGTATCGATACCATAAAAGTCTGGATATTTTATTGGGGGAGATGCTATTTTCATATGAACCTCCTGAGCGCCCGCTTGCCGCATCAATTCTACTATTTTTACTGATGTCGTGCCACGAACAATCGAGTCGTCAATGAGCACAACTTTTTTACCTTTTACAGCATTTCGGTTGATATTATGCTTTAGCTTGACGCCAAAATCACGGGTGGATTGCTGTGGCTCAATAAATGTTCGACCAACGTAATGATTTCTGATTATTCCTAGCTCAAAAGATAAACCCGCTGCCTCAGCATAACCTAAAGCGGCTGGAACTCCGCTGTCGGGTACTGGAATAACTACATCAGCAGAACAGGGAGCTTCAGCGGCAAGCTCATGACCAAAGTTCTTGCGGCATTCATAAATACTCTTTCCTCCGAAAACACTATCTGGTCGTGCGAAGTAAATGTACTCAAATATGCAAGGCCGTTTTTTTATTTCTGGGAAAGGCCTGATACTTTCTATTTTTTCACCAGAAATCACAACCACCTCTCCATTTTCGATTTCTCTAACAAATTTTGCGCCAATGATATCTAATGCACACGTTTCAGAAGATAAAATGAACCGATTTTCAAGTTTACCTAAAATTAATGGTCTTATACCTAGAGGATCTCTGGCACCTATTAATTTATCATCGGTTAATGCAACCAATGCATAAGCACCATCAATTTCTTTTAGCGCATCAACAAACCGATTGATTACACCGTTACTTTTTGAACGAGCTATCAATTGAAGAAGTACTTCTGTGTCGGAAGTGGATTGAAAAATTGCCCCGCTCTGTACCAATTCATTTCTTAACTTCAATGCGTTTGTTAAATTTCCATTATGGGCAATTGCAAATCCGCCTACAGAAAGATCTGCAAATAGTGGCTGGACGTTTCTCAAAGCTGGCTCACCTGTTGTCGAATACCTTACGTGGCCCATAGCCATTTGGCCCTGCATTCTTTCTATTATTGGCTTTTTTGTGAAATGGTCACTTACAAGCCCTATACGCCTCTCCGAATGAAAACGTTTTCCATCATAGCTGACAATACCCGCTGCTTCCTGGCCGCGATGCTGCAAAGCGTGCAACCCCAGCGCAGTTACGGCTGCTGCTTCTTCATGACTGGAAATACCAAAAACACCGCACTCTTCACGTAACTTATCGGCAGTTTGGTCCCAAAGAAACATTATGATCCTCACAAGTTGGTTTTATAAGAAAACTTTTTAGATAATTTACACTAGCCACGACATGAGGCGGAACACAAGTAACATCATTAGATGAACAGTTTAAACCAAGGGAAAAGTCTAAAGTTTTTTGGTAGCGGAGGAGGGGCTTGAAACCCCGACACGCGGATTATGATAAAACTGCTTCAACTTTTCTTTTCTGCTCTCAGAAAAGGTCTAAGGGGTATGGTTGAATTTAGTCCACTCACCATCAACGTACAACCTATGCCACCATTCCAGCGAGATAAGGGACCAGATTAGGAAACGATGATTATGCGTCGCCGCAACATGTTCCGTTAATATATTTCTGACCGTGGCTCTGTCGAACAACCGTCGGTCCAAGGCACGATCGCTCAAAATCAGTTCCTCAATACGGGCGAAGGACTCGTTCTTATACCAAGTCGAATCGGGTGGTGTGAAGCCTTGTTTGCGGCGATGAATGACTTCGTGAGGCAAAAGACTATTCATGGCATCCCGAAGAACGACTTTGCCTTTCCCGTCGCGTAATTTCCATTCTGTTGGAATTTTTCTTGCAATTTCCACCATCGCGTTACTCAAAAATGGAACTCTAGCTTCAACGGAATGGGCCATGGACAGTTTATCATCCACAAGAAGCAGGCCATTCATAAACACTTTAAAATCAGTATATAGAGCTTTTTCGGCAGAAGTGGTTAGTTGAGAATCATTGAGAACATTCTGGAAGTCTTCACGGGGAGTATAGCCATTTAATGTTTTCATAAACTCAGCCAAAAACAAATCAGGTTTACGATCATCTTTTAACAGGCGACAATAATCTTGATAATAGGCATCATCAAATGTGGGACCAATGAGGTTTTTTGCCGTTTCATATCGCCAAGGATACCCTGCAAATAACTCGTCCCCGCCAACCCCCGACATCACAACAGGCACATACTCGGCAACCATCTTAGCTGTATGATACACCTGATAGCTGATACCTACTCGTGGCTCATCGAGATGCCAGGTCACCTTGGGTAATACTGGTGCCATGGCGAGCGAGTCTAAAGTTAACACATGGTGTTCTGTTCCAAGTTCTTGAGCCAATTGATGTGAAACTTTACGTTCGTCAAAATATTTTTCCAAATCAGAAGCGTTGTGCGGCAGTTCAAAACCACATGTGAAGGTATGCAGCCGATTGATGTGCCTCGAGGCGACACTTGTAATAGAGCCCGTATCCATTCCTCCACTGAGGTAACTACCGACTGGACGATCACTCATTAGTTGACTATATACGGACTCTTTAAAAACATTTAACAATTCTTTTGTACGATCTGCCTTGTTCGAAGAATAGTCAGGGTCAACTTCAAGATCCCAATACCGTGACTTTTGGACACCTCTCGCATTGATTACCATAAAGTGACCCGCTTCAAGGAGCTCCACACCTGAGAATAGAGTTTGTTTGCCAAGCATGTTTTGGAAAGACATGTATTGCGATAGACCAACTGGATCGGGTGACGCTTTAAACCCTGGAATAGCCATAAAAGCTTTGATTTCGGAGCTGAATGCGAAGTAATCACCTATTTTGGCTGTGTAAACAGGTTTGACGCCACAGCGGTCGCGGGCGATTAGCAGTTTTTTTTGTACTGTATCCCAAATAGCCAAGCTGAACATACCGTCAAGCATGGGTAAGAAATCAATTCCGTATCTATCGTAAAGATTTACGACGACCTCAGTGTCGGTTTTGTTTCGGAAGGAATATCCGTCCTCAATCAGCCCATTTTTAAGCTCATTGAAGTTAAAAACTTCACCATTAAAAACGATCCAGTAGCGTCTATTCTGACTAGGCATTGGATTGTGACCGTTGACAGACAGGTCAATGATGCTGAGACGACGATGTCCCAAGGCAACATTTTCATCATGCCACAAACCCTCATCATCAGGCCCCCGGTGCTCTATCAGTTTGTTCATAGAAACAACAAGTTCGGGGTCGATGGAACCTCGAATTTGTGTATATAGTCCAGAAATTCCACACATTTTTTAAATCACAATTTTAGGTTTGAAATGCGATACAGATAAAAGCTAACTATCTGATTCTGCGCGCCATTTGATGACATTCATCATACCTTCTTCAACGCTTGTTGTCGCTTCAAAGCCAAGAAGTTCTTTGGCTTTATCCGGGGATCCCTGGCGTCTCGACACTAAGCCGGCATCCATGGCTTCAAAAGCAGGTGTCAGCTTGCCTTCTTTGCCACGTAAACGGATTAGAATTTCTGCAAGCTCTTTGATTGTTGTTTCTACGCCTGAGCAAATGTTGAAAACTTCATTCGTAACTGGCTTTTCAACGGCAAGTAAATTCGCATGGGCTACATCATCAACATACACTAAGTCCACTGTTGCATTGCCGTCACCGCGAACAATAGGCGATTCGTCGGCATCAATTTTATTGAGGAAGTGCATGACCACGTCCATGTATGCAGCCTGATATGGTTGGCGTGGCCCGAACACATTTAGGTATCGAAAAGCAACATAGTCCAGGCCATATTTCTTATAGAATGCTCTATAATGTTGCTCGTTGGCAACCTTTGCAGCACCATAAAACAAATCATTATTTAGGGGGTGCATCTCATCTGTCGGCAAATAAATGCCTTCACCATAGACGGATGATGAAGATGCTGCGATCACCTTCTTAACATTGTATTTAACACACGCCTCCAAGAGATTGAAGGTGCCCGTGATTGTTACATCTAAGGATAGTCTTGGGTTTTCCTGACATTGCCGCAACCAAGCTGAAGCCTGATGGAATACGTAGTCCGTCCCATCCACGGCTTTTGCTAGGGCATCCGTATCGCGCAGGTCAGCTTTAACCATTTCAACACGGCCTTCGCTTGAGGCGCGCTCAATATGCTTTTCACGGCCCCTTATCAAGCTGTCATAAACCACAACATCCGCACCGGCTTTCACCAAGCGGTCTACGATGTGAGAACCAACCAACCCAGCGCCGCCAGTGACCAACACTCGCGATCCTTTTAAGTCCATAATCTCAGTCTCCTCTGATTGAGTTACCGTATTGAAATAACGGCGCTTTAAGCCAGCGTAATTCGCTCTCCTTGGTTTTTCAAAGATTTCTGTGCCGCCTCGAGCACCTTTACGACATTCCGGCCATTCCGACCATCTGTTCGAGGCGTTCTATTGTTTAGAATGCATTCAGCAAAATGTGCGCATTCCACAGCAAGTGGTTCAATAAAATTAAAGTTAGGAAAAAGAACATCTCCATTTCGAATTTTATGGTGAAATTCAGAAAATGATTCAGGCTCCTTTAGAAATTTTGATAAGTTTTCAATACCCTTGTCGTGAATGCTAATCTTGCCGTCTAAGCTCACGTCATCATAAACAACCATTTTGTCAGTTCCGACGACGGTCATAAGGCGAGACTTTCTTGGGTCTAGCCAACTTAATGTAAGGCTTACTGAAATATTTCCAGGATACTCCAAGGTAACAAAAACAACATCCTCAACCCCATTGGTAAGATAAGAAAACCCTCGCGCAGAAACCGCATTTGGTTCAGCTTGAAGCCAAAGGTTTGTTATTGAAATATCGTGGGGAGCTAAACTCCAGAGGGCGTTCAAATTTGTCTGAACGCGACCCAAGTTTAAGCGTTGCCCATTGATGTAAAGAACTTCCCCAATTTCACCAGAATCAATCAGTTCTTTTACCTTTATGACGGCGCTATTGAATTCAAATACGTGGCCAACCATGAGGACAAGTTTGTTTCTGTCCGAAATTTCTATAAGCGCATCGCATTCCAAAGCACTAGAAGCCAAGGGCTTCTCAACAAAAACATGCTTTTTTGCTTCCAGTGCTTTTTTTGCAAGATCAAAATGCGTTGCAATTGGTGTTGCTATTACGATTGCATCAATTGACGGATCACGAATTACAGCATCATAGTCATCTGTAACCCGTGCCACTGTGGCATATTTTTCAGCATTTTTCTTCGTGAGTTCAATGTTCATGTCGCAAATAGTGTGAAGATTGATATCCTTGTCTGCAGCAAGATTGCGCGCAAGGTTCTTACCCCAATAACCTAAACCAATGAGAGCTGCATTTAGCATTTATCAAGTGCCTCTTTTAAAGTTTGGACAACTCGGTCTATTTGCTGATCCGTGATTTCTGGGAACATCGGCAGGCTTACAATTTTATCAGCTGCAGTCTCAGTGTGCGGCAAAGACTGTTTATTGTATCCTAATTTTGCATAGGCTGGCTGTTTGTGCAGCGGAATAGGATAGTGAATACCCGCCCCTATCGCGTTTTCATTTAAGTATTTCAGAGTAGCGTCTCTGTTTTCAACCTGAATGACAAACAGATGATAAACATGCCGGACATTCTGCGTCACGTGCGGCAGTAATACTCCATCAACACCCGTGAGGCGTTCTACATACTTATCGGCCGCCGCACGACGAGCCTCAGTCCACTCTTCCAGATACTTCAATTTAACATCTAGAATTGCGGCTTGAAGACCATCCAGTCGTTCACCGAGCCCAATAATATCATGCTCATATTTTGAAACCCGACCATGGTCCCGTAACTTACGAACAGTGGCTAGAAGCTCGGTGTTGGTTCCAGACACACCACCGCCATCACCATAGGCGCCTAAGTTTTTGCCTGGATAAAAGCTGAAGCAGGATAGATGGCCAATACTGCCGCATCGTTGGCCATCAATTTCCGCACCGTGTCCCTGCGCTACATCTTCAATCACATATAGATTGTGCTTATTTGCAATTTTCATGATCTTACGCATATCAGCGGGTTGCCCGTATAGGTGTACAGGAATAATTGCCTTGGTTCGCTCTGTGATTTTAGCTTCGATTAGATCCGGATTGATGTTGTAGGTCAAAGGGTCAATGTCCACGAAGATTGGAGTCGCACCTAGTATTGAAATTGGTTCTGCAGTAGCAAAAAATGTGTGCGCTGTTGTAATCACTTCATCACTAGGACCTACATCGCATGCCTTGAGAGCCAGAAGCAAAGCCGCCGTTCCAGATGCAACTCCAAGGCTTTCATCGGTATTAATGTAATTGGCAAACGAGGCTTCAAATTTTTTTACTTCTTCTCCCATAATAAAAGAGGTGTTTTCCAAAACTCTTTCAATAGACTCATTAACTTCCTGCCGTATCGACTGGTATTGAGCCTTTAAGTCGACAAGAGGGATTTTGATTGAAGAGTTAATCATTTTGAGTTGCTGTATGCTTGAATTTCAGCTATGTGTTTTGTCTTTTTCGCGGGTGAACCGACAACCACGGCACCATCCTCCACATCATCAGTTACTACAGAGCCAGCGCCAATTAGAGCTTTCCTGCCAATTCTTACGCCAGGAAGGATGATAGCGCCTGCGCCCACAATTGCTCCCTCTAACAAATGCACTCCCTTTAGGTTAAGCTTAGCATCTGGCGAGTTGGGGTAAGGGGCATTTGTTAGCACGCATCCAGGGCCAATCCAGACACTGTCTTCGACGATGCTGAATTCAGGAATATAAACTCTCGAATGCAATCTAACATTATCTCCTATTACTACTTGGTGCTCTAATATAGAGTGTGAGCCTATACTTACGTTCGAACAGATCTTGCAATTTTCCCGAACAAGAGATCCATGACCCAAATGGAAATTATCACCAATTTTTGTACCGGCGTAGACAACCGCACTAGACCTGATATGCGCATTAAAGCCAATCACCAAATTTCCTGAAGCATTTTTTGACGGGTAACCTAAGATACAAAACTCGTCTAACTTAATATCATCCTGACATGAGACTCCTTCATGTATTTTTATTGTGCTTGAATCATACATATTGTTTTTTCTTACTTCATCGGGGGTAAATATGCGGTACAGATAACAAATATTCCAAGTCACGCAACCCCAATTCGTTTGCGAACTCATTTATTTACCTCTAAAAACGTCCTGAATAGAAACGATCAATTTGGTCTATTTCATTGAAGTTATTTTGGTAGCGGAGGAGGGACTTGAACCCCCGACACGCGGATTATGATTCCGCTGCTCTAACCACCTGAGCTACTCCGCCATTAACAGAAATCGTCTAAAATCTTTAGGCCTATAGGTCAACCAAATAATTTTTGCTTAATCTACCATCTGGCAAAGTAACTCAAACATTACTGAAACACCTAAAAAAGCTGTATTGCTACTAAGGTCAAAGGGAGGAGATACTTCAACCATATCGGCACCGACTATTTTAACTCCATTGAGTTCACGGACAACCCTTAGGGCCTCATAACTATTAGGACCACCAACTTCTGGAGTGCCTGTTCCTGGTGCAAATGCTGGGTCAATAAAATCGATGTCATAAGAAATATAAGTTTCCCTTTCACCAACTATTTCTCTAGCCTCAGCCATTACGTCTTCAATTCCTCGATCAAAAAACTCCTCAATTTTGACGACCCTAATTCCTACTGAGTCTGCGAAGTCTAAATCTTCGCGATCATATTGAGTTCCTCGTATCCCAATTTGGATCACTCTCTTTGGATCAAGAAGGTTTTCCTCAACTGCACGACGAAATGGTGTTCCATGAGTAAACATTGTTCCATCAAAGTAACTGTGGAAAAGATCTGTGTGACTATCAAAATGTATCATTCCCAGCGGACCTTTATCCGCAATCGCTCTCAAAACTGGTAGTGAAGTTAAATGGTCGCCACCAGCAGTCAGTGGCTTAATTCCCTTTTCAATTACCTTTTTATAGAAGGACGTAATCCTATTCATACTGTCTTCGATATCAGCAGGATTTATTGAAACATCGCCAAGGTCAGCACAATTAATTTTCTCATAGGGCCTTATTCCTGATACTGGATGCTGAGCCCTTATCATGGTTGATGCGTCACGTAATTGACGAGGGCCATGACGGGGGCCTGGTCTATTTGTTGTCCCACTATCCCATGGAACGCCGATGATACCGATATCTACATCTTTGATTTTTGCCGCCTCGAGTGAAACATGTGGAAGCCGCATGAAAGTAGGGACACCCGCAAACCTAGGCAGATCAAAACCTGAAACTGGTTTAAAAAATGGATCACTCATATAATTCTCCTTTAAGTCTTTTGTGGGCAATTACGCTATTCTTGTCTTGTTTTTTTATTCTTTCAATAGCCTCGTTTGCTTCTTCTATTACTGTCGCCATATGATAAGCGTTTGCATGTAAAATTTGCCTTTCATTTACGGCCCACGCCACGTGCCCTTTCCAGAAAAGAATATCGCCTTTCTTTCTGGGTGAACCAACATCAAGGTTATGACCTAAAGTATTCATTTGCTGGTCGCTATCGCCTGGACAGTCTACACCGCAAAGCAACAATGAAATCTGAATAAGACCGGAACAATCTATACCTAAAGATGTATTGCCTCCCCATAAATACGGCGCATGCTGTAACAGCTTGGACACTTCAACGGGATCTTTAGATAATTCTGTTTTTTGCTTTAATTGTGAAAGTGAAATCCAGCCAAGCTCTGTCTCCAAAAAACCATTTTTAACTATTTGCCCAGAAACTTTTGCTGCTAACGGCAGTATTTCAATATTTCTGGACTTAATGTTTGGCTCAAGAAAAACATGGGAAAGCGGAACTTTTACGATATGCGTCTTCTCTGTTTCTAAAACAATTGAATTTTGAGGAACGTATCCCACGTAACTATCGTAAATATTTTGGATAAATGCCCAACCACCGTTTTCACCAAAGTATTTCACTTTTGAACCATAAATGAGCTGTCTATTTCTCTTACCATCTGGCGTGCTAAGCAGGTCTACAAATGGCACATTGATTTGATAATTCTTACCTTCAATAAAATTTGAATGTTTTATTTTACCTCTTAGTGAGGAGCAGGCAACGATCTCATTAGCAGGTGTCAGACGGGGATCCATTTTAAATATCTAAGATTTTTGGAAGTGCATCAAATATGGCTCTAGGCCCTTGAGTTATTCCGCCTTTTGGCAGACCTGGTTTATTTGTGTCTGACCACGAATATATATCAAAGTGTATGTACGAGTTTGGCTTTGTAACAAAGCGGCGTAAAAATAATGCAGCCGTAATCGCTCCGCCATAACCACCGCTGGGCGAATTATCTAAATCAGCTGTATCGGGCTCGATCATTTTTTCGTAAGGGTCCCAAAACGGCAAAGGCCAAACAGGATCATTTTGCTGAGCACCTGAAGCTTTTAATATATCACTGACTTCGTTTCTTTCTGAAAAAAACGGAGCAATATCTGCTCCAACGGCAACACGCGCTGCGCCTGTCAGTGTCGCCATTGATATTATTAGATCAGGGTCATCCTCGCTTGCGAAAGACAATGCATCAGCTAGCACAAGGCGGCCTTCTGCGTCTGTATTATTGATTTCAACAGTTGATCCATTTCTGGCAGTTAGGATATCGCCTGGCCGAAATGAATTTTCGGAAATAGAATTTTCGACTGCCGGTATAATTACCCGTAATTGGATATTCATACTGGTTGATAGGATCATGGAAGCAAGGGCTAAAACATTAGCTGCTCCACCCATATCTTTTTTCATTAGGCTCATTGAGCGGCCAGGCTTAATATTTAATCCGCCCGTATCGAAACAAACCCCTTTACCCACCAAAGTTACTTTTGGTCCTACATTTCCACTTTTAATTTCTATTAATCTTGGCTCTTGAGAAGACGCACGTCCAACAGTGTGGATGAGTGGAAAATTTTTCGCTATTAAATTTTCTCCAACAATTTCGGAATAATCAGCACCGAATTTATTAGCAAAATTTCTTGTGGCAGATGCTAAATCTTCTGGGCCCATATCGGAAGTGGGTGTGTTTATAAGATTTCTGGCTAACGCTTCCGCCTCAGCAAATTGCAAAACGCGATTAGCATCAATTATTTTAGGTTTAACCAAATAGGCTTGGCTGTCTTTTTTGTTTTTATATTTGTCAAAAACATAGTTATTTATGAGCCACCCAAGCACCTCAATTTCTAGATTTTCCACTGCTTCAGGGTTCACAATTTCATAACTTCCTGCTGGAAGCGATTTTGCATTAGCAGCTAAGGAAAAGCGTGATCGCCTTCTTGAATTTTTATTGCCCAAGCCCAAAAGCGCAATCGCGTCACCTTTTTCGGTCGGACATAAAACAGACTGACCGAAAGAGCCTGAAAAGTTATTTTGGTTAATCCAGTCTTTAGTTACTGCGTCAAAGGATTTGGATTTTTCAAAAATTCTATCTTGTTCAACACAGTATGCTGGTATTGCCTTATCTCTGGTATCAGCAAATTTCATTTTATTTTGCCTTATTTTTTCGAGCGTTAATGAAATTGTCTTATACTAGCCATTGTTTTGCAATGGCTAGTACTTCTTTAATTCACCTACCAAATAAGCTCTCTGCAATAGTATGAAGAATATCAAGAAGGTAGTTTAATATTAACCCTTTTTGAGAACTCTTTGACCAAGTGTCTCAGCTATCTGGACAGCATTAAGTGCGGCGCCTTTACGTAGATTATCTGACACACACCATAGGTTTAAACCATTTTCAATTGTACTATCTTGACGTAGCCGACTAATAAAAGTTGCGTAGTCTCCAGCACATTCGATAGGCGTCACGTATCCCCCATCATCACGCTTATCGATCACCATGACGCCAGGAGCCTCGCGAAGAATGTCGCGCGCTTCGTCCTCATCTAAAAAATCTTCAAATTCAATATTTATTGCTTCAGAATGGCCAACAAAGACTGGAACCCTCACACATGTTGCTGTGACTTTGATAGAAGTATCTATTATTTTTTTTGTTTCAGCGACCATTTTCCATTCTTCTTTTGTGCTGCCGTCATCCAAGAATTTATCGATATGTGGGATAACATTGAATGCAATTTGCTTCGTAAATTTGGTGGGAGGTACATCGGTTACAGGATTGTATATAGACTTTGTTTGATCCCAGAGCTCGTCCATACCTTCTTTTCCAGCACCGGAAACAGATTGATAAGTACTGACAACAACACGCTTAATGCGGGCACGATCGTGAAGGGGCTTTAATGCGACAACCATTTGTGCTGTGGAGCAATTTGGGTTGGCAATAATATTCTTTTTCGAATACTCGGTTATTGCTTCGGCATTTACCTCCGGTACAATCAACGGCACATTTGGATCGTACCTGTATAGGGAGCTGTTATCTATAACAATACATCCTTTAGCTGCAGCTTTCGGAGCAAATGCTTTTGTCGCATCAGAACCTATGGCAAAGAGAGCTATGTCCCAACCTTCGAAATCAAATGTTTCTAGGTCTTTGGTAATAATTGTTTGATCTCCAAAACTTACTTCAGTACCCAGAGATCGTCTACTTGCGAGAGCCGCTATTTCATCCACTGGAAATTGACGTTCCGATAAAATGGTTAGCATTTCGCGGCCCACATTTCCCGTCGCTCCAACAACTACAACTTTGTACCCCATTGGGTGGGCTCCTCTTAATTTCTATTTAGTCAGTAAACTGAGCTGACGGGCAGTGCTTACACCACGTTTTAAAATAGTGGAAGACTTTTAATCCAGACGGTCTTTAGCCTTTAAATATAAAACTAAGCCAATAAACAAGCTTGAGGCATAAAATAAGAAGATAGCTGTGTAAGCTGCACTTGTTGAAGCTTCGCTTTCAAGGGTAAAACGAAAGATTTTACCACTTAAAAATTGGAAAAGACCAGCCCCACCGATTGCAAACATATTCAACAAGGTTACGCATCTACCGGTTAAATGCTCAGGTGAAAAACTTCTGCCGTGAGCAATCATCAACGGGTAAGACATTCCAAAAAAGCCAAGGACGCAAAATAAAGAAACTGAAATACCAAATGTTATTTGCTCCACTAAAGCTAGGCCAACTATTGCAGCCAAACAGATTGATGAACCTATAAAGATAATCCATTTTCTAGTTCTAAAAATACGATCCATCGGACCGTAGGCGAAAGTACCAGCAATCATCGATAAACTCATAGCTGTTGTAGCAAATGCTAAGTTGCCATCTCCACCGAAGGTATCATTAATATAAGGCCCTATCCATAATCCACGTATCCCAGCTACTGGAGCGTAATGTATTAAAACTAAAGGGAAAATGAACCATAGATTTTTGATTTTAAGTAGATCTAGAAAACTGCCTTTATTGATATCTTTGGATATTTCTGGATTTTTCACGAATAAAAATAAGCCAACAGAAATTGCGGCGCTTACCAAACCGAGTGCAAGCATAGTCGAGCGCCAGCCAAATAAATCTGCTGTAAATGCTAGCGGTGCAGCCCCAGCTAGATTTCCAAATGAACCGACCCCGATCATTATTGCGGCGAGGCTAGCAAAGATTTTTGGTTCATATATTCGAGCAAAAATATAATAGGATCCCATTAAAACCGGCGAACAGCCCACACCAATTAAACCCATTGAGATTGTTATATGAAGAGGCGTTGTCGCCATGGCAAAAATTACGCTTCCTCCCGCTCCACCTAATAAGAAAATAAAGCTACCAGTCAGTTTTGGTCCAATTTTATCCAAGGCTGTTCCAACAGGTATTTGCATTAATGAAAATGTTAAAAACCAAAAGCCCATAGCGAAAGCCAGGTCATCTGATGTGGCGCCTATATCGAGATGCAATTGTTCGCTTAGAACAGCTAAAAAATTACGGAAGAATTGACTAATTACGTAAGCTAAGCAAAGTAAGATTATGCCAATACGCATACTTTACGATCTTAAGTTTTTCGCTGAATCTTTTATCGCATCATATTGACCCGACGGTCTGTAGCGCCAAAGGTATTCTGGCAAAACAGATCCCATATCTAATGGATCTATGTTTAAATTTCCCAAACATTTTTCTTGCTCGGAAACAATATTGTCAATTCCCAAGTTCTCTATTTGGTCCTTGGTTATTATTGAATTTTTGAATAAGCCTAGAGTGAGAATTTGCAGCGTAGATAATCCAAACGCCATTAATTTGGCAATAAATCTTGGGGTGTTAATAATTAATCTACGACGCTTAATTATTTTTAGCATTACACTCATTAACTCTCGGAAGTCTTTAATTTCTGGTCCCCCTAATTCGTAAATTCCTTTTGGTACTGATCCTAGCAAGGCAGCTTCTGCTGCTTTTGCAACATCATCTACAAAGACGGGTTGGAAACGTGTGTTAGCACCCACTAGTGGCAAAATAGGAGCCATGGTTGCCATTTTTGCAAATCTGTTGAAGAACTGATCTTCTTGGCCAAAAACAATAGATGGCCTCAAAATTACAGCATTTGGAAAATTGGCAAGGATAGCATTTTCACCTTTTGCTTTTGTTGAAGAATAAATGCTATTTGAAGTTTCATTAGCTCCAATCGCAGAAATATGAATAAGAGATTTTAATCCAAGTTCTTTAGATAAGCGTCCTATTCTTTCTGCTCCACTGTGCTGTACTGCCGAAAAAGTATTTTTTTTATCCTCGATAAGAATACCAACACAATTCACTGCCGCATCTGCACCGTTTAGAGCTTCCTCTACTGATGCGTCATCCCTGATATTGCAAAGAATAGGCTCTACTTGTCCAACAACACCGTAAGTTTTTACAAAAAGTGCTTCATTCGGTCGGCGCACCGCCACGCGAACTCTCCAACCCTGTTTAGCCATTCTGCGGGCAATGTATCGTCCTATAAAACCTGATCCACCAAAGATTGTCACCAGCTTTGCCATTTTTTACTCCAAGTCGGGAATTTAAATTGTTATCTACTCTGCAAACAATTAGTTAGCAAGCCTTGCAAATGCTTTCAATCGTAGTGAATGCTTTAATTTAAAGGTAACACTGAAACAGATTAAGCTTTAGTCTCACACGACCTTATCTTTATCCAAACCAGATGCTCTCATATGATCTTCAAAATACTTCTTGAAAAATGGAAGGCCTTCAGCAAATTTTAAAAACTCTTGTTGGGAGAAAACCAAAACTTTTGTATCTTCTTCCGCAACTGCCGTTGCAACGCGTCTTGTTGCACCTATCAAAAGCCTTTCTCCGAAATGGTCTCCAGGTATCAAAATTCGGCTTTTTTCTTTGCCTGTTCCACTATCAATTCCAGTAATTTTGATTTTACCGCTAATTATTGTGTAGAAACCGTCAGATTTTGAACCTGTTTCATAAATTCGGTCCCCAGCACGATAGTGAATATAGCGCGCTTCTGGCGTTTTTTCTGAATATAGCTGGACGACAGACCGTGGTGACATACTATCCATGATCCAATTCCATAGAACTGAAATTTTCGTAGGAATGCCTGGTAAAAATAGTATGTAATAAGCGCGCCATATCAACCATGCGAGCCGACCTGTTAGTTTGATACCAAATATTTCGGCAACCCCTCGCCCGGCGCCTAGCGATGCGAGAGCTCCTTTCGAATTATATTGAAAAGGTTTAAGCGGCTTATTTTCAAGTTCAGCTTTAATATTCTGAGCTAGGCTTTTTGCCTCTCTGACGGCAAATTGTGCAGTTGGAGGAGCAAAATCTTCTCTACTTTTTTGCTCTTCGCTCAGGGGAATAATTGCGCAGTCGCCAATCGACCAAATGTTATTTGTTTCTTGCACCTTCAAGTTTCGATCTACAAGAATTCGACCTTGTTCTTGCGGGACTGGAAACTTTTTAATAACTGGTGAAGGGGAGTTTCCTATTGTTGCAATAATTGTGCGGGTATTTATTACTTCTCCCTCTGTGGTAACCAATTGGGTTCCCGTGCATTCAGAAACGCCTACTCCAAGTTGTAATTCCACACCTCGTTTGTTTAATTTCTCAACTGCATAACTAGCTAACGAGGCAGGCATTTCGTTAAGAACACGATCAGCAAATTCCAGTAGCACAACGCGAATTTCAGAAGCTTTGATGTTGGGATAATATTTCAAAGATCGGTCAATTAAATCTTTAATTTCTCCAACGGTTTCAATTCCTGAAAAGCCACCGCCGATAATTGTAAATGTAAGGGCGCCTTCTTTTACCTCAGGTAACTGTGTAATATCTGCGTGCTCTAATCTTTCGATCACGTGAGCTCTCAATCTTCTCGCATCATCCAGAGTTTTCATGGTTAGTGCATGCTCTTGTAATCCAGGAGTTCTTGATAGATCACTGTCGGAGCCCAAAGCAATAACCAGGTGATCGTAAGCGAGATGAGTAGGGCGTCGTTGAACACCTTGAAATATGGTTACGGTTTGAGCCTCTTTGTCTATGCTTTCAACTTCAGCTTTACGAATTTTAATATCACGAATTAGAAATCTTAGAGGTGACACGGCGTTTTGGGCTGATATAGAGCCTCCGGCCACTTCGGGTAGGAGTGGCTGAAAAACAAAATAATTCTCTCGGTTTATGAGTTCAATGGAGACTTTATTTTTTAAAAGCTTTTTAAGATGTCTAGCTGTGAAAAACCCAGAAAACCCTCCACCTAAAATTAAAACTTTTGTCGTCAATTTATACGTTCCTCTACTCAGGTTCTGATATGAATAATTATTGTTAAAGTCTAGTAAGATTAAAAGAATATAAATTGAGAACCCAAAATCTATTTTTGTAAATTACTTCCAAGAAACAAATCTACCAAATTATATAGCTTTTTATGATTTTACCCTTGACATGTTGGCGCTAACGTAAACGATGTGCGCTATAAAAATGAACAGGGAGATTAAAATGAAATCGTTTTTAAAAACGGCCGTCACGGCTGTCGCTTTAGGAGCTTTGCCTACCTTTAGCTTGGCAGGAGGAAACCTTGTAATTTCTTCTAACCAGTCTGACGCCGCACCTGCAGCTGCTGTTGCAGACTTGGTTGAAAAATTTAAAGCAGCTAATCCTGACATCAATGTTGAATTAAACACAATTGAACATGAAGCTTACAAAACAGCTATAAGAAATTTTCTCGTTGCAGATACCGGACCAGATATTGGTTTCTGGTTTGCAGGCAACAGAATGGCCGGCTTTGTAAATGACGGTTTATTTGGTGATATTTCAAGTGTCTGGAAAAATGCTGGCTTGGAGTCTGGTATGGCTTCAACAATGCCCTCAATTACCTTTGGAGGTAAACAATATGGTTTACCCTATGCATATTATCAATGGGGGCTGTATGTCCGTTCAGATATCATGAAAGCAAACGGTATCAGTGAGTTCAATACTTATGATGAACTTTTAGCAGCATGTTCATCCTTAAGTTCAAAAGGAGTAAAGGGTGTTACAATTGGAACCAAATACCTATGGACTGCTGCAGGTTGGTTCGACTATCTCAATATGCGAACAAACGGTTTGGATTACCACATCAATCTTATGCTTGGTAAAATCAAGTATACTGATGAGGGTGTCGTCAATACTATGAAAAACTGGAAAAAAGCCTTAGATGCGGGCTGCTTCATTGATAACCATCAAAACTATTCTTGGCAAGAAGCGCAGCCGGCTCTCATAAATGGAGAGGCAGCAATGTATCTCATGGGTAACTTCTTAGTCCCAAATTTACCCCAAGAGACACAGGATAATTTAGATTACTGGCAATTTCCTGATATAAATCCTGGGATGGACCGAGGTGAAGATGCACCTACTGATCTAATTTTTATGCCTGCAAATGCTCAAAACAAAGATAATGCTAAGAAGTTTTTAGAGTTTGTTGCTCAAGCTGAGAATATAGAAGCAATCGCTGGTGCGTTGAAAAACCTACCGCCTCATAAAGACGCGGCAACTGTGGATGATCGCTTCTTGAAAAAGGGTGCTAAGGTTTTAGCTGCATCAAAGACTGCTCAATTCTATGATCGCGACACAACACCTGAGATGGCCTCGGCTGGTATGCAAGGTTTTCAAGACTTTATGCTTAATCCAGACGATATGATGGATATCTTGGAAGAGATAGAGGAAGAACGTACTAGAATTTTTGGAGCGCTTTAAAGTTTGAACTTTCTTAATTGCTAATTTACAAGGCCCCTGAACAGGGGCCTTTACTTTTTTATCCCTTGCTCGCTCCCAAAGTGAGGCCTGCGATAAATTGTTTTTGTAAAAGAAAAAACATAATTACTGGCGGTAGAGCAACGAGCATTGAACCAGCAGCCATGACGTTCCAAGCATTATAGAAGCGTCCCCTAATAATGTTATTAAGTCCAGCCGGTGCGAGCATACCATCAGGACTTGCCGGGGTTAAAACGAGACTCCAAAAAAAGTCATTCCAAACAAAAGTAAAAATTAAGACAGATAGAGCGGCAATGGCGGGCTTAACCAGAGGAAGTACTATCCGAGTAAATATTTTCCACTCTGAAGCACCTTCAACTCTTGCTGCTTCTAAAAGTTCTGATGGAAGCTGAGCAATGAAGTTTCGCATGAAAAAGACACAAAAACCCGTTTGAAACGCGCCATGGAAAAAGATTAAGGCCCACTTTGTATTATAAATACCAAGGTCTTGCGTTAGTCTTAGGACTGGAACCATGAGAATTTGAAACGGCACGAAATTTCCACCAATAAATATCGCAAAAATAAGTAACTGTCCGCGAAAGCGATATTTAGAAAGTGCAAAACCGGCCATAGTTGCCAAGCCGACTGAAATTGCAACGACTGGCAAAACAATCATGAAAGAGTTAATAAAAGAGCCTCTAAAATCATCATTCTGAAATGCAATTTTCCAACCATCTACAGAAAACGGATTGGGCATATTAAAGCCACGGCCACCCGCATTTAGTTGGTCAGCTGTCATGAAACTTGCTATTGAAATTATGATAAGAGGCAGCAACCAACCAAGTAAAACAATAAAGACAGATAGCGTATACAGTGTCCGAACTGACGGCTTCCATGTTTCTATTGGCCTAGGAAACATTTTTAGGCCTCCTCGTCATGGTGGATCATTTGTTGAATGAAAATAGCAATAAAAACGAGCATGATTACAAAAAGGATAACTGCAATAGTTGCCCCATATCCATAGTCCTGGTCAAAAATTGTCTTATGGTACATATAGCGGGCTAACACATCCGTGGATCCTCGTCCGGGGCCTCCGCCAGTCATCACTTGTACCAGGTCGAAAGATCGTAATGCTCCAATCATTGTTACGACTAGCGCTATAAATGTGGCTGGCCAAAGCTGAGGGAGTATTACTCTCTTGAGTAACTTCCATCCTTTAGCACCATCTAAACGCGCAGCTTCAATTTGCTCTGGTTCTATAGCTGTTAATCCAGCAAGATAAATGATCATACAGTATGCAATTTGTGGGTACCAGCCAGCAGCAATTATCCCGTAAGTTGCCTTGTTTTGATCACCAATGAGACCAGAAGACCAACCAAGGGCATTATAAATTTCTTTAAGTGGGCCTGCTGGATCATAAAAATATTGAAATACGAAAGCGATGACAGCTGGACTTAAAACGAATGGGAAAAAGAACATTGATTTGGTTATTCTAACCCAGGTTGGTGATTGGTTTAGAAATAGAGCAAAGGCTAGGCCAATTGGTATTGCGGCAGGAAATAGCACCAGCCACTTAATGTTGTTTAGTAGCACTTTTGACTCAACGCTTATCCGTGGCCAGCGGACGGGTTCACCAGTAAAGATGCCCACCCAGTAGTTTTTTATGCGCTCTAGATCACGGGGTGTTTTTTCGAAAAATCTTTCGTAATTGTCTAAGCCAACCCATGTCATAACTGGAACGCGCCTGCATGACTCATCTTCTTCCAATTCTAGCAAACTTCGACCATCGGAGCATTGAAATGTTGTTCCATTCCAATCATGGAAACTAATCCAAAAAGATCCAAAGATTGGGTAAATAACTAACAGGAAAAAATAAACCAATGCTGGAAATAGAAACAGCCAGGGAGCGAAACGATTCACATTTCCCATCGTTTACTTCCTAATAGCTTTTGCGCCTTTGTCAAAGGCGTGCATTGTTTTAGATTTAGGTTCAACTTTTAATTTGTCTCCCCTGTTGTAAGTATGCTCGCCAGGTTCAAGTAATGTAATATCAGTATCATCCAGCAATTTAATGTGTGTAAGCGTCTGACCTCCAAGATGTTCTACATAGTAAATGACACCTTCTAGTCCTGTTTTGCTCCTAACCAAGTGTTCTGGTCTTATGCCAATTTTAACGGCCTCAGCTATTTTTGCACCTTTCCAGCCTGCATCTATAGCTGTTTGGACTGGAACCATATTCATTCTCGGGGAGCCTATAAAACCGGCAACAAATTCATTTGCTGGTTTGTTATAAAGCTCCATTGGCGCTCCAATTTGCTCTATAACGCCATCCCTCAAAACAACTATTTTGTCTGCTAAGGTCATAGCCTCAATTTGGTCATGCGTGACATAGATCATGGTTGCATTTAATTGTTTATGCAGAAGCGCGAGTTCAACTCGCATTTGCACACGCAGTTCCGCATCTAGGTTTGACAGTGGTTCATCAAACAAAAAAACTTCTGGATCTCTCACGATTGCGCGACCGATGGCTACGCGTTGACGTTGGCCTCCTGATAACTGTTTAGGTTTTCTCTCAAGTAAATCACCAAGTTGCAAAATATTTGCAGCTTTTTCTACTTTGCCAATAATCTCTTGTTTTGGATGCCCTGTTACCTCCAGACCAAATGACATATTTTGCCTCACAGTCATATGTGGATAGAGCGCATACGATTGGAAAACCATTGCCACTTTTCTATCGGATGGCATAACCTCATTTACAACTTTGTCACCGATTGCAATATCGCCAGAAGTAGTGGTTTCGAGCCCGGCTATCATTCGCAGTAATGTGGATTTTCCACATCCAGATGGGCCAACCAGAGCGACAAATTCTCTGTCTTCAACTTCAACGTTGACGTTCTTGATAACTTCAGTGCTACCAAAAGATTTATGTAAGCCCTGAAGACTAACGGTTGCCATGTCCACCCCCCAATGTTAGCGCTACAATAAAGAGATTTTTTTTGTCTATATGTCAATGTCTCAAGGCATTAAATTTGTCCAAAAGGTGCATTAATTATGAGTTTTCCCAAAATAGCTTTCATCGGAGCTGGTTCGACTGTTTTTATGAAAAATATTGTTGGGGATGTTTTGCAATGGGAAGCTCTTCAGGGAGCACATTTTTCTTTGATGGATATAAATGAACAGCGGCTCTTAGAAAGCGAAATGGTTTTTAAAAAACTTGTGAGCTCTCTTGGTGTCCAAGCGACATGTTCCGTTCACACTGATCAAAAAGAGGCCTTAAGAGAGGCAGATTTTGTTGTGGTTGCTTTTCAAATTGGAGGCTTTGAGCCATGCACCGTTACAGACTTCGAAATACCAAAAAAATTTGGTTTGCGACAGACCATTGCCGATACAATTGGCATAGGGGGAATTATGCGGGGATTGAGAACCGTTCCTCACTTATGGAAAATCTGTGAAGACATACTTGAGCTTTGTCCGAATGCGATAATGCTTCAATATGTAAATCCTATGGCCATCAATACTTGGGCGATTACCAAGAAGTACCCAGAAATCAAACAGGTGGGGCTATGTCACTCAGTTCAGCATACAGTTAACGAATTAGCATCTGATTTAAAAATTCCAGTCAGTAAAATTCGTTATCTTTCGGCAGGTATAAATCATGTTGCTTACTTTCTTAAATTTGAAGAGCTTCTTGATGATGGTAGCTATAAAGATCTCTATCCTGCATTAAAAAAAGGATATGAGGAGGGTGTTTTCCCGCGGCCAGAAAGTATGACGCATGCACGTTGCCCCAACAAAGTTCGCTATGAAATGATGAGGCGCGTTGGTTATTTTGCGACTGAGAGCTCAGAGCACTTTGCTGAATACGTACCCTGGTTTATCAAAACAGGGCGAGAGGATATTATTGAAAAATTTGGCATCCCTTTAGATGAATATCCAAAACGTTGTATGGAACAAATTGAAGAGTGGAAAAATCAGCTTGAAGAATTTACTTCTGAAAAAAAAATAGAGGTGCCAAATTCTATTGAGTATGCATCTCAAATTATAAATTCTGTATGGACGGATAATCCCAGTACGATTTATGGAAATATTTCAAATAAAGGCTTCATTCCTGATCTTCCAGAAGGATGCGCAGTTGAAGTACCCTGCATAATTGATGCACAAGGCATTCATCCAAATCGCGTAACTGATATTCCTCCGCAATTAATTGCCATCATGCGCTCAAATATTAATGTTCAAGAGTTAACGGTGAAAGCACTTGTCGCGCAAGATAGGCAGTATGTTTATCACGCTGCAATGATGGACCCCCACACTGGTGCGGAATTAGATTTAGAGCAAATCTGGCAAATGGTTGACGAGCTTCTCGATGCACATGAAGATTGGCTTCCAGAATTTTTGAAATCAACTGTATCATATGGGTAATTATTTAAGGATTATTTGAAATGAAACGTACTCTCGGTGTTTGCTATTATCCTGAACATTGGTCTAAAAATCTCTGGAAAGAGGATGCAAAAAGAATGACCGAGGCGGGTCTGTCCTGGGTAAGAATTGGCGAATTTGCTTGGTCAAAGATGGAGCCATCACCTGGCGAGCTAAAATTTGAGTGGCTCGACGAGATTATCGATATACTGGGGACTGCAGGATTGAGTGTGGTGCTTGGGACACCTACTGCAACACCTCCAAGATGGATGTTGGAAAAGCATCCAGATATGCTGGCGATCGATAAAGAGGGTCGGCCAAGAAAATTTGGATCAAGGCGTCATTATTGCTTCAGCCACGAAGGTTATAGAGACGAGTGCGTTCGAATTGTCACGCTCATGGCAGAAAGATATGGAAAAAACCCTAATTTGGGAGCATGGCAGACCGATAATGAGTATTCCTGTCATGATACAACGCATTCTTATAGTGATTCAGCTAGGTCAGCATTTAAAAATTGGCTCAGGGTTCGGTATGCAGGAAGTGGGAATGATGGCGATATATCGGCACTCAATGAAGCCTGGGGCAATGTTTTTTGGTCGATGGAGTATGAGAACTTTGATCAAATTGATTTGCCAAATCTTACGGTAAACCAACCCAATCCATCTCATGTCTTAGACTTTTGGAGGTTTAGTTCTGATCAAGTTGTTTCTTTCAACCGCCTTCAGACAGAAATTATCAAGTCATATTCTGATGCGCCCATCGCCCATAACTTCATGGGGAAAACGACCGAGTTCGATCATTTCAAAGTGGGAGAGGACTTAGACATAGCAAGTTGGGATAGTTATCCTCTTGGATTTTTAGAAGATCGTGTTGTGGCATCAGATGAATTTAAGCAGGCCTTTGCTAGACAAGGTGATCCTGACTTTCAAGCTTTTCATCATGATCTTTATCGAACAGTTGGGAAGGGTCGATGGTGGGTTATGGAACAACAGCCTGGGCCGGTAAATTGGGCTCCGTATAATCCCTCACCTTTACCAGGTATGATAAGATTATGGTCTTGGGAAGCTTTTGCGCATGGTGCTGAAGCTGTCTGCTATTTTCGATGGCGACAAGCTCCTTTCGCTCAAGAACAGATGCATGCCGGTCTTTTACGTCCAGACAGTGCCGATGCCCCAGCGATCATTGAGGCAACTCGAGTAGCTCAAGAAATCACCGATGCTCCAGATGTCGAACAATGTATTTCAGAGGTGGCGTTGCTATTTGACTATCAGTCTGACTGGATGTGGCAAACTCTGCCACAAGGTCGAGGTTTGGAATATTTTAATCTAGTTTACGACAATTATAAGGCATTAAGAGGGCTTGGTCTTTCAGTAGACATTCTGTCGACTGAGGATGATTTTTCTAAGCACAAGTTAGTTGTTGCGCCAGGTTTGCTATACATGAGTGACGATTTAAAGGAGCGGCTTTCAAAAAGGGATGGCCCAACTGTAGTAGGTCCTAGGTCAGGAAGCTCAACAGAAAACTTTGGGATAAATAGGCCCCTTGGTCCAAACTTACCAAACATAAA